>CAYGMR010000293.1:4379-7735 GCA_964350725.1 uncultured Ardenticatenaceae bacterium
CCGCGATTTCACCCCACATGTGCTGCGTAATCTCGAAATCTTGGGCATCGATCGTTTGATCCCGATTGGTGGTGACGATACGTTGAGTTATGGCGAGCGCCTGCACAGTGAAGGTTTCCCAGTCATTGCCATTCCGAAAACGATGGACAATGATGTGTATGGCACCGATTATTGCATTGGTTTCAGTACGGCCGTTACGCGCAGTGTGCAATTTATCAACCAATTACGCACCTCAACTGGCTCACATGAACGTATTGCTGTGATCGAATTATTCGGCCGTAACTCCGGCGAGACCAGCCTGATCAGCTCTTATTTGGCCGGCGTTGATCGTGCCCTAATTTCGGAAGTACCCTTTGATCCAGAACGGTTAGCCGCCTTGGTTGTCGAGGACAAAAAGCGCAATCCCAGCAACTACGCCATGGTAACCGTCAGTGAAGGTGCTCATATGGTTGGCGGCAAAGTCGTTGAATATGGCGAAGCCGATGCCTACGGCCACCGCAAATTGGGCGGCATCGGCGAAATCACCGGCGAAGCACTCAAAAAGATCACGGGGCAACATATCATCAATCAACGCGTCGGTTACCTGATGCGTTCCGGCGCACCTGATGCGTTAGATTTGATGGTTGGCTTTAATTACGCACATCTGGCCATGGATCTGATCACCAGTGGCGCCAGCGGTCGTATGGTTGCCTTGCGCGACGGTACCTACACGCACATTCCTATGAGCAGCGTCACCAGCGGCGTCAAACGCGTCGATGTCAGCGAACTCTACGACAAAGAAAATTATTTACCCAAAGTACGCTCGGTACTTGGCAAACCGATGTTCTTGTATTGATACAAACCTTTGGTTGTTTTGATGTTTTGTGAGCAAGCAAACATCAAAACAACCATTTTTGTGTGATCATTGATTTGGAGGTTAGAATTATGACTAAATTACACGAACTTAATCAAATCGGACAATCGATCTGGTATGACAATATCCAACGGAGTTTAATTACAGATGGTGGATTCCAAGCACTCATAAACGACGGTGTCGTCGGTGTCACATCCAATCCAGCCATCTTCAAAAAAGCTATCGCTGACAGTGACGATTACGATCAAGCGATGGCTCAATTGATTGCAGCAGGCAAAAGCACCAATGAAATTTATGAGACATTGGCTATGGACGACATCGCCCAAACGGCCGATCTGTTTTTACCCGTCTATCAGGCAACAGATGGACTGGACGGCTATGTCAGCCTGGAAGTAGCCCCAACATTAGCCAACGATACTGAAACGACAATATCGGAAGCACGGCGTTTGTTTGCTGCACTCGGCCGTCCAAATGTGATGATTAAGGTGCCAGCGACCCCAGCCGGTATCCCCGCCATCCGCACATTAATTGGCGATGGCATCAACATCAATGTGACCTTGCTCTTTGCAGTTGCCAATTATCAGGCCGTGGCCGAAGCTTATATTGATGGGCTGGAGGCATTAGCAGCGCGTGGTGGTGACGTGAGCAAAGTCGCTTCTGTGGCCTCATTTTTTGTCAGCCGGGTTGATGCGGCCGTTGACAAAGCGTTAGAGGCAGTTGGCAATACAGATTTGCAAGGCAAAATCGCCATTGCCAACGCGAAAGTCGCTTATGCATTGTTCCAGGATTTATGTGGGCAAGCCCGTTGGCAAGCCCTAGCCGCCAAAGGCGCACGTCCGCAGCGTCTGTTATGGGCCAGCACGAGCACCAAAAACCCAACCTATCCTGATGTGTTGTATATGGATGGTTTGATTGGCCCCGCAACCGTCAACACCGTGCCGCCAGCAACGTTGGATGCATTCTTGGATCATGGCACTGTCGCGGATACATTGGAAACAGGTACGGCCGTAGCCAAAGCCCAAGTGGCCCAACTTACCGACCTCGGCGTTGATCTAGACGCGATCACCACAAAATTACAGAAAGACGGCGTAGCCTCTTTTGCCGCTGCATTTGCCGCGCTAATGGAAAGCACCGACAAAAAACGCGCCAAACTCGAACCCGCTTAACCGTGTTTTTGCCACAGATCCGCACGGATTTTCACGGATGGTGGTAAAGACGGCTCCAACGAATTGGGGAAAGAACGAATCGTCTTTCTAGACCAAATTCGTTCTTTCCCTTATTCGTTGTAGTCTACGGGCAAACGTAACCGTTCGCCGATTTTTTCTTGGGTTTGGTAATTGACCAGGCCAGTTTCCATGAATGAAACTTGTGGTTGCTTGGGGTATTGATGGCGCTGAATGAACCAATCAGCGGACTGCCATTGGTCAGAACTGAATCCCAAACTATCGGCAACAAGGGGCAAAGGGTCGTCTGCATAGAGATGTGCTTGGAGGGATAACGGTTCATTGGTTGGTGCGTTAACACGCCAGAGTGTGTACCAGGTATCGTTTGTGGAAGTGTAGCTGTGAAGTTGGATTGTATTGGCGAGGGTGAAGGGGAGTGTTACGCTTGCGCTGAGCAAAGTCGAAGGGGCCGTTCCATCCTCAATTTCAACCAGTTCACCTCCGTCCAGCATATCCACACCGCCACCCGCCCAATAATAGACATCAAACGAAGGTCCCAATTCTGAAGGGGCGTGTCGATAAACCAACTGCAAGTTTACGGCCGTTTCTGGTGACAACCTGTCTTGCACCCACCAGCCCTCGCTTTGTGGCAAAATTAACCAACCCGGCGCACCATCTTCAGGAAAAACCCACGTTTGTGAACAATCAAACCATAGATGGCGTATATTTTCTTGACCCACCCACAATTCGGCCGTTTCTGGTGTCAACAATGGTGCCGGGTCAAGACAGTGGGCGATCCATTCGCCTTCAGCTTGTTTGTCCACATCAAAAATCAGAATCGAACCACCAAGGTTATCTACGGGGTCGGTGCGGCGGAACCAGTCAAACATATCAGCGTCCGCGAGGATACCTTGCAGATGGTTGGCACTCACTGCATAACGTCCTGGAGCCGGATTGGCTGGCGCGAATGAATTGTCCAGATTTTCGATGTTAATGAGTTTTTCAGCAGCAATGCCATAATATTGGGGATCGCTTACTCCGGCATATGAAATGTGCCAGGGGTGTGTTTCATCTTGGTTGATTGTAACTGCCAGCAACGCTAAATCCTGTCCCCAATCCAAATTTGAATCACCTAAATATTTGTAGCCTTGCGCCGAACCGCCCACGAGCGGATTGAAATAAGCCAACTGATGCGGTTGTTGGCGCAGGCTGTTTAAACTGTAGGCAACAAGGCCCAATCCCAACAAAATCGTAAATATTTTTCGGAGACGGGGTGATAAACGGCCGTTGCGGCTATGTTCAATCCAGCCATCCCCCGCCTGCAATGGCAAAACAACCAC
>CAYGMR010000294.1:0-2015 GCA_964350725.1 uncultured Ardenticatenaceae bacterium
ATGAGCTGCTTTTGCCCCACAGAAAGCAAATTGCCGCCCTCACCCACATCTTCGTCATACCCATTTTCGAGGGTGATGATGAACTCATGCGCACCAGCCAATTTAGCCGCGTTTTCGATCTCTTCATCAGTTGCATTGAGACGGCCGTAACGTAAATTATCCCGAATTGTGCCAGAAAACAGATGCGGCGTTTGTAATACCATGCCAATGCGGGCTTGCAGGGCATGTTGGGTGAGGTCTGTGTAGTCGGTATGGTTAATGAGAATACGGCCGTTTTTAGGCTCATAAAAACGACATAACAAATTCACAATCGTTGATTTGCCGCCCCCCGTCGCGCCCACCAGAGCAATCATCTCACCTTCGCGAATCTTCAAACTAAAATCCTGTAAAACAGGTTTGGCTGCTTCATAATAAAAATCGACATGCTCAAATTCAATTTCGCCGCGAATATGCGTCGGCTGCGCGGCATCAGGTTTGTCTACAATTTCCGGCACAGAATCTAGCAATGAAAAGACACGTTCGCCCGAAGCAATCGACTGCTGCATCTGCGCATAGACGCGTGCCATCTCTTGAATCGGCCACAACATAAATGTGATATACCCTACAAAGGCGGCAATATCGCCCACGGACATATTGCCACCGAGCGCTAACAGCCCACCATACCAAACCACAGCAGCGACACCAGCTGCACTAATCAACTGTACCACAGGCAAAAAGAGCGCCGACAACCACGCTGCACGGAAAGAGGCGCAGTACATATCACCAGATAACCATTGGAATTCGTTTAAATCTTGTTCCTCGGTGGCTAAAGCTTTGGTTACGCGCACGCCAGTAATATTTTCGTTGTAGGCACCGGTGATTTTGGAGTTAATCTTGCGCACCTGACGATACTCAACCAGGATACGACGCTTGAATTCAAACGCCACAAAAATCAGGATTGGTATGGTTAACAAGACAATCAATGCCATGCGCCAGTTGATATAAAACATAAAAAGCATGGAAATGATGACGCTGGTTATACCCCAAGTGACATCGAGTAAACCCCAGGTGACCAATTCGGCAATGCGTTCTGTGTCCGAGGTGACCCGTGACATGATCCAGCCAAGCGGCGTTTTGTCGAAATAGGAAAACGACAGTTTTTGCAGGTGGTCAAATGTCCGCTTGCGTAAATCGTAACGGATACGCTCGCCTAAGACGCCCGTCGTATAGATAAAACCAAAAACAGCCCCTGCCTGCATCACCATCAACACGGCATAAATGGTCAGATACTGTATCAAGGCTTCTTGGTCTTCGACAACGATGGCATTGTCGATAATTTCTTTGCTCAGATAGGTAAAAATACCGTCCAAGAGAGCAACGGCCGTTATCATCAACAAAAACCCCGCCAACATCGGCCAGTGAGTTAATGCCTGTTGCAGGATGCGATAAACTGTACGGCCAGTAAACTGGGTCTCAAATTCTTCTTCTTCAAAATAGGTGTCAGTCATATTCGTTCACAATAGGGCGCTGTCTAGAGAGCAGCCCTGAGCAGTATTGTTCGCAGTCGGTCTCCTGACCACACAGCAAACAGATTGTTCTAAAGAACGGTAGCCAGTTCTTGTGTCAACTCATTTTCAATACGTGATTGCAAATAATAAATTTGCCGGTAAGGGCCGTCCACATTTAGTAAATCATCATGCACGCCACATTGCACAACGCGCCCCGCTTCCAAAACAAGGATCATATCTGCATCCATCACCGTCTGAATACGATGGGCGATGATAAACGTCGTGCGTCCAGGCATCAACTGGACTAAAGCATCGCGAATCGCTGCCTCTGTGCCGGTATCGACAGACGAGGTGGCATCATCTAAGATGAGAATGCGAGGGTCTTTCAGCAAGGTACGTGCCAGCGTGATGCGCTGTTTTTGCCCACCAGACAACGTAACTCCCTTCTCCCCCACTAGCGTGAGATAGCCATCAGGAAAGCCGACGATCACATCAACTCCTATGCAGCAGTGGGGCATCAGCGCCTTG
>CAYGMR010000294.1:2025-7715 GCA_964350725.1 uncultured Ardenticatenaceae bacterium
CCGCCGCTCGTGCAGCTTCCTCCACCTCTGCATCGGTTACGTCGCGCTCCACACCATAAATGATATTGTCGCGCAGGGTGCGTGAAAACAAAAAGGGTTCTTGCTGCACAATGCCAATATGCCGGCGCAAGTAAGAGCGCGGATAATCACGCAGTTCGACATCATCAAGCTTGATACTGCCGCCAGTGTAATCATAGAAACGGGGCAGCAAGTTCACTAATGAGGTTTTACCCGAACCAGTTGTGCCAATTAAAGCGATGGATTGACCTGCATGGCAATGGAAGTTGATGTCATGTAACACAGGCGTATCTGCGTCGTATTCAAATTCAACATGCTCAAATCGGATATCCCCTTGCAATGGTTTTTGTGGTTGGTAACGGCCGTCGTCCAAAGGCTCACGATCCTCCTTGATAATATCCAACACACGCCCAAACGACACAAGCCCTGTCGACATTTGCACCACAACACGCCCCAAATTGCGCATCGGCCACAGCAACCAACCCAAAATACCCATATAAGCGATATACGTACCGATAGAAATTGTGCCATCGATCGCCATCGTAGCCCCGACAAAATAACCAATCAGCAGTTGGATACCTACCAAAATATCTGTCGATGGCCAGTAGAACGCATGCATCATGAGCAAGCGTTTACCACGCTGAAAACGTTCTTGATTATCGACCTCGAACTTTTCGCGTTCATATTCCTGACGCGCAAACGCCCGTACCACCCGAATGCCCGACAAATTTTCTTGCAAAGTGGTTGACAACTTACCCTCTTGCACCTGAAAAGCCTCGTAGCGTTTGGCGATTTGTTTGAAGAACAGAATGGAAATGATGAATAAAAACGGAATGACAATCACGGAAACAAGGGCCAACTGAACATTCAACAACAACAAGGCTGCAAAATTGACCAGAAACATCATCACGATACGGCCGAATCCAATCGCTTCTTCCCCATAAAACCGACGCAGCATATCAACATCGGATGTGGCCCGTTGAATCAACTCACCCGTTGAGGTTTTATCATGGTACCCAAAAGTCAAGCGCTGAATATGATCATAGAGATAATCACGCAGCCGCACCGTTGCGCCTTCGGCCGCTGCCGCCGCCCAACGTCCGGCGACAAAAGTAAAACCACCTTGTCCCAACGCCAGCAAAATAAAGCCCAGCGCGACCCAGGGCAATAAATAAGCTTGTGTTTTGATTCCTAAAACGTCGTCGGTGTAATAACGCAGCAGGTAAAAGAAGCTAGTACGGAACAAAGCAGCCAGGCCAATAGCAACGGCCGCACCCAAAATCAACCATTGATACCCAGTCAACATGCGCCACATGCCAACCAGACGATTATTGGTGATGGTTTGTTTCAAATCATAAGTTGAAATGTCGTCGTTTTTGTTTGCCATACCTATAGGATACACAACAAACGGAGAAAACAAAATTTCGTGGAGAGCAGCGGGTATGTGAACAAGCTGTCATACAGCGCAAGCAGGTATCCAAACGTTTGGATTCCCGCTGCGCGCGTTTGACAACACTGACAGATTCTGCGTACACTCGAAAGAGGAGGCTGGGTGGGTATGGATTGCAGTGTTACTTCAGAATCTGAATCAGATTACTAAAATCGTCTGTCCATAAACGCAAATTATCGGGAACGGGGGCGCGCTCGACAGTGCGTTCAGCGATGGCCGGTGATTCAATAATGGTTTGATCAGGAGACAACACCATCCACACCGAATCATAACTCACAATGCCGTCACCTCTATCCTCAATCATCGCAACACTCAAATCAAAAGCATCCGCCAACAAATAAATTGGCTTAGCCAAATCAAAATAACGGTTTGAAATGTTGATAGCAATAATGCCACCTGCATCCAGATGCCCAAGATAAATTTCAAACGCTTCCTTAGTCAACAAATGCAGCGGAATGGCATCGCCGCTAAAAACATCAAGTACCAACACATCAAAATTCTGTGAACCCTCAGCCAATTCCTGATCAAGCGCAACGCGGGCATCACCCAACACAACTTCAATATCCGCTTGCGAATCAGCCAGGTAAGAAAAATAATCTTCTTCTCCTTCTGCAACCAAGATCACATCAGGATTGACTTCATAAAAACGCATCTGATCATTCGGCTCACCATAACCACCAATAATCCCGATCCCCAAACCAAGCACTCCGATCTTAAGACCATCCTCTCTCGCGGGATGATTTAAGATCGACAGTCCCAGCCCACTTGTCGGTGTGAAATAAGCTGTGGTTACAGGGCGAATTTGTTCATTATCAAATTGGAAACCATGTGCCGTGCCGCCGTGTGTCAACTGGTACGCCAGTAAATCTGGTGTGTCATCATTGATCTCCCAAACACGCAGCACACCATAAAAATTACGCCTTGCCCACAGTGTGTCTTCTGAAATTGCGTCCATCTCATAAACAACATATCCAACCTGGATCAGGATAAGCATAATCAAAATGACAACAATTGGCTTAACTTTACCAAGACGGCGTTTTGTTGGCTGTTTTGATTTTGATGGTTTACGCATCCTGCGTGGCTGACCTTCAAGATAAATGATCAGCGTCAATAACACCACAGTCGCGATCAAACTCCATTGTAATTCCCAAAAGCCAGTCGAAAATAATAAGGGCGAAATCAGAGCAACAAAAATGCCTCCGAGCGCTCCACCAAGCGCAACCATCAAATAGAATGACGGCAAATAACCCGCTTCGGGGCGTAAGGCGTACAATTCATTATGACAGATCATGCAGCAAACAAACAAGAGCAACATGAAGACGAACAATTGGCTGGCGATATCATTAACAGGCAAATTGATCAACATGCCACTAATGAGCGTTAAAATAAAGAAACCTACCAAATATACATTACGCCAATAAAGCTTACCGCCTGCAAACGCCAAAATAAACGTAAGCAAATAGATGGTTAATGGCAGCACCCAAAGAAATGGGATGACGGCAACTTCTTGCGTGATCTGGTTAGTCACGGCCATAAGTAAAGCAGTTGCAATAGCAGCCAGGCTTATCCAAAACAAAAAGTTCCGTCTAGGTGGTTTGTTAACAGGTTCAGGTTGGAGACTAACTTGCTGGTTACTAGATAGCTGTGGTAATCGCATTGTTCGCACGGCCAGAAAACCAGCAAAAACGGCAAAAACCAGATAGCCAAATGTCCAGAGAAATGCTTGCGTGCGCAAAGTCAGATAAGGCTCAATAAGAATTGGATAGCTAATCAGGGCAACTAAAGAACCTGTATTAGAGAGGGCATAAAGACGATAGGGTGTCAGTTTGGGATTATCCCGATGGAACCAGGATTGCATTAAGGTGCTGTTGGAAGCTAAGAGTAGGAAAGGAACACCAATAGCAATTAGTAAAATACGCAGGATGTCCCAAATGGGCAGGTTATTATATTCCGGTCGCCAACTGGCATCTGGCGTGAGTGGAGAAGGCCAATTCAACGCATTAACCAGCAGTAAAATAAGCGATATACCCAATAAGATCAGATGCAGAATCCCTTGGCGGCGTGTATGTAATTTACCCAACAACCAATAAGCATAGGCGTAACCGCCCGTCAAAAGCAATTGGGAAAATAGCAAAACGGTCGACCAAACAGTTGGCGTACCTCCAAACCAGGGCAACAAGATTTTGCCGATCATCGGTTGGATTTGGAAAAGCAAAAAAGCAGATAATAAAATACTTAAAGCATAAAAATAGGGCATTCATATCACCAAGCAAAAATGTATCAAGTTTAGAATTTCAACGATAACCTAATCAACCCGCTTCGGCAAACCTAAGATCGGGTTGCTGATTAACTGTATATTTACAATATCTTATACAGTCGTTAACATTTTCTTTACTCTCACTTAAACTCGACCCTTTATTGTAACGTGTAGAAAACGGCACTGGAAAAGTGTTGGCTTTGATTTTGCTAAAGGTTTTGCTCAGATCATGGTTCATGGCTTTGAATGCAAACAGCCCGACAAGGCAACCATTACTCGCCGTTGTACATGACGTTAGTGACACAGCGACCCCTTTGGCAATCAACGTACAGAGTGGCACTTTCCTACCCTTGATTATGCACCTACTCATGTTGCGTGCGACAACCTATGATGCAGCACGTATACATTTAGCAGTTGGGAGGCCCGCAAAACAGCAACGCTTTCACCCATAGCCCAACTGCACAAAAAACAAGGTGGCAGGCAGTTTATTGCGTTTTGAAAATTTAACTGGGATGTTGACTCGTAGGACAATTCTGCAAATTGCCAATTAATTTACAAAATTGCCCTACATGTGTTACCTGTTTTTTTAAATCACTACCAAACTGTCTGCCACATAAATTAAAAAATGGTAGCGCGATTTTCCAAATTGCGTATCGAAATGGAATTTCGATTTACATAAGAGAAACCACGCCGCTGCGCGGCACCAACAAATATATGAAAATTTGGCATCGAATTAACGTCAATTTACGCGAATTATTTGACCTTATCCAACGAAAAATTCGTGTTAACTCGATGCTATTTACACAGAGGAAAATAATATGTACCCACAAAATCTGACTGAAAGCGAGCGTATCAATGATGAGCTTGTTATTTTGCGCCAAGTCATCATGCGTGTTGACCCAATGGTGATACACGACGGCCGTTTCGAAAAAATGATCATCTCGCCGTGGTCCACGCTTGCCATCGCACGTGAAATGCTCGAACAAATCCCCCACTTACGCCAATAATTTATTATATGCTGCCGCTGTTAGTTAGCCGCGATAAGCCTTTTGAAATAGATTATTCATCAAATCGCGGTTGTTTTAAGTTAAATTACTTTTTGTAAATTTCCTGACACGACAACGAGACTTTGTTAGGAAACGAATTTTTGAACGAAAATTCTGCATGATTTTAATGTTTTACGCTCAAACATGATCTTGAAATACTCGTAAACATATCCCCAAAATCGATCGCTCGTTGTCGTACTAAGTGCCAAGAAATAACCTACATAGTATCCACAGCTTACAGGAAGTGTAAACGGCCGTTATTATCGATCAATATCAAATCCTGATAACGGCCGTTTAGTCATCAACAGCAGGAAAACGGGAGAGCGTATTTCATCCAGCAGCTATGGCTGAATTAAGTCATAGGTTACTTGTACTTGCACCTGGTAGCTCAACTGGCCCGGCTCAATGCTGTTAATAGAATCAGCAGCCACCTCGTATGCGACGCCACCACCCAAACCGGGCTGCGGAAAAGCCGGTTGGCCAACCACTTCACTGATAATTCGCACATCACCTAAGCCGACACCGCTCAACTCAGCCAGGGATTCGGCTCTTTCGCGTGCATTGGCGATTGCCAATTCGCGGGCTTCTGTTTCCAGCGTGTTTGGGTCGGCGACAGAAAAGTAAACCCCATAGATATTATTTGCACCGGCTTCAATGGCCGCTGTCAAGACCTCGCCCACGTTATCTATGTCACGAATAGTGATATTGACCTGATTGGAAACGCGATAACCGGCAATCCCTTCTGGCCCATTATCACCATAAAACTGTTCCGCCCACAGGCTATAGTTACTGGTCTGAATATCTTCTGGGGCGATACCCTGGTCTTTCAAAGCAGCAATGATCGCCTGAATAATCTCTTCGTTTTCATTGGTGGCAGCGTTGACTTCTTTGGCAAAGGTATCGACGCCCACTGTGACAT
>CAYGMR010000295.1:0-7636 GCA_964350725.1 uncultured Ardenticatenaceae bacterium
CGAAAAGTGCGCAGGAAATCCGTACCGTACATTTCGGGCATCATGATGTCAAGCAGAACGATGTCGGGCTTTTCTTCACGGGCAACAAAGAGAGCGGTACGGCCGTTATCGGCCACGACAACCCGATACCCCTGCTCGGTTAGATATTCGCGCAGCAATATACGTACATTGGCTTTGTCATCAACAACAAGAATCGTTTTCATATCCATAGTGTAATCCAAAACGGGCATAAAGGGTTGTTCATTTTTCAGTCCAAAACAAACCTCCGAGAGGTATCAAGCCCTCCCGGAGATCGTTATCGTTTACTGGGCAAGGAAACTTTCTGCTTCTGCAACTTGCGCATAGGTGTGGTCGATAAGCGCTTGCACGCCTTGAGCAAACGCCTCAGCGCCAATCTTTTCTGTGGCGTAGGGTTCGATGAGCGTGGCGATTTCTTGATATTTTTCTACCATTTCATCTGCCACAAAAACAGTGTTAATGGTTTCATCCACATAGTTAACATAAGTAGTGTAGTATTCGCTGTCGGCCAGCAAATAGCTGATCAGCGGCCAGTCGTCGCCAATTGCAGTCATGCTCAGCGACATATTGCTGCGTCTGCCTTCAGTAAACGCTTCATTGTAGTCCCAGGGAATCCAGGTTAACTGGCCCGTTTCAGGGTTGTTGTACAGATAAAAGTTGTGCGTCATGCCACCATAGGTATCCCAATTTTCGATGACAGTATTGATAGCCAACCAGTGCAGGAAGGTATCGACATCAAAGATTGCTTCCAATTCTGCTTTCCACGCTTCTGAATCAGTTTCTCGGGTATCTGAATGCAGCACGGTGTATAGGGCTTCAATGTCGCTCCAGTCAGCTTCATCTTCGTTATTTTCTTTTTGGAAGCTACTGCTGATGCCTTCAAATGTACCTTCTGCGAGGGAAACGGCCGTACCGTCAGCCTCATAAATATTGCCATCATCACTGCCAAACACGCGCTCGATCACAGTGTCATCGACGACCTCAATCATCGTGTACAAACCAAAGCTCACCGGACCTTCGCCATAATCGACGAACAGTTCGTAGTATGCGGTTTCCGCGCTGGCGATACCAGCCTCTGCCATGATGTCATAAGCAACTGCATCATGCATAAAGGTGTTGTCGTTCAGGTTATTGGACAACGACAACTGCTTGAATCCGTAGAATCGCTGATTATCAATGGCGGGATATTCATCTTCAAATTCATCAAAATCGAGTTTGAACGGCAGTTCCAACGATCCGTTTGACCAGGTGTTCATTAAGGAGGAGTTGCCTTTGAAGCGGACACCCACGTCTGTCCAAACATCCCCTTCAAATTCGATATCGCCAGGCACCCAAATTGGGTTTTCTGATGTAGACGAATCCCCGGCTAAGCCACCTGGTTGGCCGCCCTGTCCGGGAATTGCGCCACCTTCTAAGCCACCTGGAGCAGCCGGTGGTGGGTTACCAAGTTCTCCTTGGGCCGGCGGCTCTGGTCTAGCTTGGTCAGGGCCACCTTGGCCATTGCCACCTGGTTGACCGCCACGTCGACTGCTGCTTCCCAGTTCACCATAGGTGGCGGTCATGTCGTCGAGCATTGCCTGCCAGTTTTCGGGGTCGATGGTGATGGTCATGCTGTTGACCTCATCGTCAGGGAAGACGACTGCGTAGTTGGGATCGGCCTCTTTACTATGCGTTTCGTCGCTCCAGCCTTCTGGACGAGTGATTTCGTCTGTGCTGTCGTCGGCAACGGCCGTTTCTGTACTATCATCCGTAGGCAATTCGGCACTATCATTGGCGATCAATTCAGTTTCCGCTTGGCTTTCACTGCTGTCGACTAATGAGCTTGTAGTCGTAGGTTCAAGGTTGACGTTTGTTGTGTCTGTGCCTGTTGTGTCACAAGCGACAAGAAACAAGGTCAACAGGATAAAAGTTGCGAGTAGTTGAAATAATTTGTTTTTATACATGATTTTTTCCTTGTTGTTTAGTTCTAGATGAAAGGTGTTAGTTTGATACGGCCGTTCCATCATTCTCAATCAGATACACATTATCTTCTTGATTCCAGCCATGTTGAGTGGCGTCATCATAAAAAACCTTGATCTCCGTCGAATCTCGGAGGAAATTGATGTGACCAATTTCAAAGCGCTTAATCGGTAAACCCGTCCGCTCACGTAAATCTTCCAGGAGCAGGTCATAATTCTCTGGTTTGATCAATTCAATGCGTTCATACGTGATGCGCTGTGATTGTTCGTAATGAAAGCCCCAGCCATTTTCTAGCAAGTACAAAACAATAATGATAGCCAGATTGGCAAACAACACCGCGCTCCACCCTGCGCCAGCCAAAAGACTGGAATTAATCACGGGCAGACCAATCAAAATAAATAGATAGGTCATATCGCGGGCAGGCATGGGATTCGTGCGATAGCGCAGCACCGAGAAGATAGCAAACAAGCCAAATCCTGCCCCAACACTAAGCTCAATCGTCGTCAACAAACTCATTACAAAAAAGATGATCGTGTTAAAACCGAGAAAGGTGAAAACGAAATTTTTATTTTGACTTACCGGATAATAAATGAAGCGTACAATGATGAACGCGACAAACAGATTGGCGGCGAAGCCCATGAACAGTTCAATTGAGGTAAACATGTGAGTGTCCTTGTGCTAGTTTTTCAACCAGCCGTAGTTTAGATTTGAAGTTGTTATGTTTCAGTTCTGGATAAATCAGACTAATACCAATACAGTACTTGCTGAACCCCGTCGAGTGAATACGATGCATGTGCAACTGCTGTTGAATATCAGATTGGCGTGAAAAGCCTTCTTGTTTAACCTCCACAATGGCAAGATGGGGCAAGTCGACGGTTTGCCTGTTCCAGTTAAAACTGAGATTAATATCAATGGTAACGCGCTCTTGGCGACGCTGGCTGACAAGGGTGATGCGGGAATACTCGACCCACAGTTTTGGCTGTAATTGAACTGCGTCGTAGGGATAGGTGTCTTGCAAGAAAACGGCCGCTTCCCCATAAATCGCAGTTGTCAATTCCGGTGTGCGTACCCGCTCTTTAATCGTGCGGCCCTTGTTTGTCTTGTGTTTCACTTCTAGAAAAGCCAGTTCAGACTCTACATATTCGCGGGAGCGCACTTTATAACGGTCGAGTGCACCGGCATGATGGCGATGATAGAGAGCGAACTGGGGCGTATCAAAATACAAGGTCCGATAATCGCTCAAGCGCTGTCCATTCACAACCAATGTCGAATAATCATCAGCAAGCTGCGGCATAATTTGCTGCAGCGTATCCACCGACAAGACATATTTTGTGTCGGTGCGATTTTGCAAAGCGACGTTTGCCATTTTCGATAGTGAAATAGGCGCATAGTCGTTTAAGAAAAGCGCACCGGCCATATTCGTTTGCGTTCCATTGATATTGTTTAGCATTGATAATTCTCCAAAGGGAAGCGAATAAGTTCAAACCTTTTCCGCTCTCATTCAATCAAGATGTCATTACAATAACAAAATGTTAACAAGAAACGGTTCAGAAGTTATTTAGATTTGGTATAGTTTTTGGGTTGGGGTATTTTGTTGGGAGAGGAACTGACAGCAGATCCAATTATCGCCACGAATTACACGAATTGGGGCTGTTTAATTCGTGTAATCCGTGGCAGATCCTGGTTCTACTTAATCTCAAATTCAGTTACAGGTATTGGTCGAAACCGCTGCTCATGGTGGCCATGCCGGTTTTATCGATCATGTACCCTTCCAGACCGCGCCGAGACTCGATAAAGTGGATGCCTGCACGCCCCATGGCGAATGCGGCCGTTGCAAAACGATCGGCTTCAAACACATTTGGCCCGACTACGGTCAGGCTGACGACCTCATCCAGAGGGTCATCGGCCGCATGAGGATTGTAGATGTGGCGGCCCCGCTGGTAGAAACCGGAGGTTGCCACGCCGCAGTTAGTGGCCGACAGCGTTTTGACGATTTGTGTCTGGTCAAACGGATTACGAATGCCGATTTGCCACGGTTGGGCTTGGGGGTTACGGCCGTAAACCTGCACATCACCGCCCGCATCAATGTAAAAGTCGCTACAACCCTCTGCACGCACAAGATCAGCTGCCTGATAAATCGCCCAGCCTTTGACAATACCGGATGGATTGAAACGGCCGTTTTGCCAAACCGAAAAATAACCAAATGTCTGCTGCTCAGTCAGATCCGCCAACCAGAGAAGGTTCTGCATCTCATCATCAACAGCATTCAATGCTAACTCACCGCTGTCGATACGCGCTACCAGACTGTCCGCTTTGAATGGACTGTAGTTGGCATCCACTGCCGCGAAAAAGGCAAAGATACGGTCAAACAGGTCAGGTGTTGCTATATCGGACACAATTTCAACGGTGATAGGCATGCCCATGTGGAGGCGCGTCTGCTTCATGATGAGGCGCCCACAGCCGCGTCGTCCAACGCCGAATCCAACGATTGTATGAAGGCGACGCTGGTGTCGGTGGCGCGGGTGACGATATTGACGTCGGCATTCTGGTTCTCAACAGCTTCACTAATCAATGTGGGGAATGCGGCCCAGCTTATTTGCGAGGAGCGGTTTTTGCTGTTTGGGTATTGTGCGATTTCCACATCAACGAGCATCCCGCCCTCAATGTGGGCGATGACCTGCGTGTTTCCCCAGCGATCAGTACGCACGGCATCACCCAAATAGTCGCCATCTACATATTGACCAGCGCTGACAGGGGCGGTGGTTGGCGGTATGAGCGTGGGTGATGGTGAAACGGCCGTTTCCGTTGGCACAGATGTGGGCAGCGGCGTCGGGAGGTCGGTCGCCAGTGGGATCGATGTCGATATGGTTGTGGGGATGGCAACGGCCGTGTCCATAACTTCAGTCGTGCTTGGCGTGGTTGTGCTGCAACCAATCAACGCGACGCCAATCAAAGCAGTTGCACCCACTGTTTGTAATTTTTTGCGGGCCTTTACAGGCCAGAGATTTTTAGGTAAATACATTTCATTATTCCTTAGCTATGCATGATTTCATAGACTGAGAGTAACTATTCAGGTGCTCCGGCCGTGTCTCCTGACCGCGCCGGATAGTGGGCTGTATAGTTACGCCTGAGATAGAAAACGTGTTTAAACACGTTATGTTAAATTATTTGCAACCTGTTTGAACAGGTTTTTTTCATTTAGCTGCCGATTTCAATCGGTAGTACCGGGTCAAACGAACAGCCAGACGATTTGTTAGGATCACGCCAGCCGTGATCAAGCAGATAAACCAGATGTTGTAAAACACATCCGGCAGTGCCGCCCAATCGAAATCGGCAAAAAAGCCGGCAGCCTCTGCGGACAGGGGTGCGATCGTGCTGGGGTTGGCTTGCAGAATTTGATACACCTCAACGAGCGAACGCATACTTTGCAGCGGGTTCTCGGTATAACCAGCCTGCGACAACACTACCCATCCAAGAATGATCAGCAGTAAGAAGAGCATGAAACGCGCGATTTCGTCGCGTCCCCAACGTTTTTTACTCATGGGATTGTCTCCGTTCCAGACGCACGGGCATCTGGGTTACTGTGTTTTGTGGCTCGCGGACATTTTTCGGCCGCGAGAAAAGATATTTGCGCATGTTGGCAATAATCCAGCGCCAGTGCAGTCCAATGTGCAGTGCAATCAAGATTAAGCTGAGCTGCGCCGTTACGGCGTGAATCGTTTGCCAGGTCAGAAAGGCGCTGCTGCTCAAACTCAGTTCAAACCCCAATGAGTGCGAGATGACAATGCCAGATATGGTTAGTAAGGTCATAACACCCAAGAGCGCCGCATTCAGCACATAATTTAACCGGGATTCGTGCAGCACTTTCTTGAAGAATGTTTTGGTGATGCTGACGATCCAACGCCAATGCCAGATGATGTGTATGCTAAACAAGACGGCGAACAGCATTCCAAGCCATTCATGCAGGGGAATGCCGGTGAAATACACCTCCATCACAATGACAAACAGGATAGCAAGTCCAATGTCTAGAAAAAGGTCACGTTTGGAACGGCCGTTTTTCTTCGGTTTTGGTTGAGCCATAATATACCTCCGTTGTAGTATCTTTTTACAACTTCAGCATTGTAAGCTAACTATGTTCAGAAAATGTTAGGGAGTGATAAAGAGTTGATTTGGATTAGGTAATTCACAAAAATATTTTGAGCAAAAACAAGTGTGATTTTGTGAATTCCTCAAGGAAACCACGATTTTTCGACGAATCTATTTTAAAAGACGCATCGCGGTTTACCCTAAAAAGTAGTGGGATAGTTTGTCAATCAGCTGTTGCTTGCGCGTCGAGATGGCCCAACAAGGCGTTCAAACCGGCCAGATTCATACGCCAATCAATGGCTTCATGCGTAGTCAGTTCCACGGTAATGGCCGGGATACCTTGCATCGCCAGCCAGTTACTGGCATCACCTGTGATGTCGTAAAATTGGAAACCGGCATTTTGGGGATACCCAGATGCCTGACTGTAGACATTGGCCAAAACCTGACTCGCCGGGTCTATCTCGCCGCATCCGGAGGCATAGACACCTGTGGCTGCACTGTGTAAAAAGACCGTAGCCGCCGGGTCTGCTGCCAGGATGAAATCTCGTAGAATCTGGTTTTCCAGCTCTGAAAACGGCGCTGCCCCCCCACTAACCAGATTGTCTTGCCACGTTCCATTCGGCGTCCATTCACAATCCCAATTGCGGTTCAGGTCCACAAAGTTGCCGTTAAAACGACCCGGAATACTGTTTTCAGCCACATCACCTTCCGTGAAACGGCCGATTTTTTGTGTGACCGCATATAAGCCATCAGGGTTGGCGTTAGGAACCAGAACGATGCTGAGTGCGGCGGGGATGATTGCTGGATTCTGTTGCAGGTAATCTAGGAATGCGTAGGCCAGCAGAATCGAATTCCATTCGTAACCACCGTGCATGCCGCCCACCAGAATGAGCGCTGTGCCGCCTTCTCCCAATTGATAACTCATGATGGGAATGTGGCATACGGCCGATTGGCCCAGAATCGCGCCACCTTCCAGATCAAATTCCTCAATTTCTGCAGCAGATGGACACAAGATTTGATTGTGCAAGATGCCGCGATCCGCCGCGCCTGCGGCCAACGTCCCGCCAGCCGCTGATTCCGCTGGAATTTCCAACTCCTGGCCCACGTAAATGGCATCGCCGTCAATTATTTCATTGGCACGCTGAATGTTGTCGGCTGTCGTGCCAAACTTGTCGGCGATGATCGTCAGGTTGTCACCTGCTTGAACCATGTAGACCTGAGGCACTGGGGTTTCTGTTGGCAACGGTGTTGGTGCAAGTGGAATTGGTGTTTTTGCAGTGGGGGTTGGGGAAACGGCCGTTGGCGTTAGCGTATCTTGTGGTGGTGCTGTGGGGGTTGGTTCCGGGTTGACGGTGGCATTTGCCGAAACGGTGGCCGCAAGGGTTTCTGGTGATTCGGAGGTCTGGCAAGCCACAAGCAAAAGAGCCGGGAGTGCCACCAAGCATAAGATAATCAAAGAAAAATGAGGGTTGTTTCCATTCACGGCTGACAGTATACCCTAAGTTTGTTCAAAAAGTGGGCGTGGTTCAGAGTCTGCATAATTTGCTTTACAATTGGAGACTACAGCGAATAC
>CAYGMR010000296.1:0-7632 GCA_964350725.1 uncultured Ardenticatenaceae bacterium
GAAGCAGTAACAGTTGTCCCGCGAATGGATGTGCATGCTCTCAAACACAACTGATCCAAACATGGCTGGCACGTTTTGGACACGCGCGACCAAGATGAATGGGATGAGGGCCATATTGCCCATGCCCATTTTATGCCCTATACCTCGATGGCCCCCCAACTCAGCACACCCTCACAACTCGATAAGCTGACGCTCAAACCCAAACAAAAGATCGCGGTTATTTGCGCCAGCGGCAAACGCTCATCAACGGCCGTTAGCATGCTTTTACAACACGGATATCAGCGTCTCTATAATGTGACGGGTGGCATGGAAGCATGGCAAAATGCAGGGCTGCCAATGGTTGATGCTGATGGGGTTGCTTGCAATATTTGACAGCATGTATTGACGTGCGCGGTGTTGTTCTTGTTGACGTATAACAGACAGGGTCAGGGAACGTACGTCTGATCTTCAGCGGATATCAACAAAAGCTCCGCGCACACTGCTGCGGATTGAAATCCGCAGCTAACAAAATGAAGTGCATTAAAATGCACTAGACGCTCGAATCCCGAAAACCTGGTTCAACAGGTTTTCTTTATCAGCCGCGTATTGAACTACGCAGCGATAGCTAGATGAATAAATTAACTGCTGTACAAATCACCTTAGCCCGCCAAAACGGGTATAAATTGTTAAGTCGGCTGTTTTTGGAAGGCTTAACGGCCGAATCAATTCCATACGTCACACAAGTTGATGAGTTAACGGCCGTTGTCCCCCACCCCTTTAATGCCGACGAAAACGCCGCCATCTACCAAAACATTTTTGGCTTCAATATCTTCCCTTTCGCCAGCATCTTTTTGGATGATTCTGGTTTGCTCGGTGGCAAAATCACGGCAGCAGTCAACCAGTTATATCAACAAGGCGGCTTTTATGTTCAATCTGATGCCGACCATATCGGGCATGAGTTAAATTTCCTTGCGCATTTATGTCAAGCTGAAGCGGATGCACTGGCAGATGGCGCAACGGCCGTATTGTTACAAATCCACAACATCCAAGACAACTTTATCCACCAACATCTTCTGCACTGGCTGCCAACGTTTGCCATCGCTCTGCAACGCAATCACACTAAATTTTTCACTGCTGTAGCCGATTTGACACTGAGTTTAGTTGTGGATCAGGGTAAAACGCTGCGGGAAATAGTTGCGGCTGGGGATGATACGGCCGTATCAAATCCGCACCTACTACCAATCGAAAACATACTCGAAAACGAAAAAACCAGCCTCAAAGCGATCGCCCGCTATCTAACCACGCCAACAAATAGTGGCATTTACTTAAGCCGCGACACAATTGCTGCTTTCGCACGTAAACTATCTTTGCCACGTGGCTTCGGCAATCGCCAACAAATGCTGCTCAATTTAATGCGTACAGCGGCAGAATATGACCTATTGCCACAGCTAATGACTCTTCTGGAAACAGAAACGGCCGTATGGCAAACCACCTATCGCGCTCAACAAACCGCGATGCCACACCTCAGCCAACACCTCAAGCCCTGGCTGACACGCACACACAACAATCACCGCATCTTAGGAAAAATCAAAATGCAAGCAGAAAAATTGACAATTGACGATTGACGATTGCCAATTGATCAGTGCATTGCTTGCTTCAAGCTTGCGACTGCCGTTTCCTCAACACCACGAATTACCAAGACCTGCTCAGCAATTTGCTCGCGCAAAGCAGTTACACCCGCAGCATCCAGCGGAAAATCATTCTCCACCTCAGCGCGGATTTGGGCTAAACGGCCGTTTACATCCCGAATTTTCGGCAAAGCCGCGCCACCTTGCGCCAGAAACAGATCATGTTTTTGGTCTAACAAATGCCGCGCCTCAGCAAAAGGGGCAATGCTTTCCGGCAGCAAGGCTGCCCCAAGTGCCGTCCACTCAGCGGCTGCGGCTCGGAATTTGTCGGCGGCAGCATTTAACGCTGGGCGCTGCAAAATAAGGGCCGCTTCGTTGAGGAAATCAGCATAACGCGCACGCTCGGCATCTTTTTGCTCCCCCTGACCAAAGAGCAGCGCAAAAGTATAAGCCGTGGTCAAACCGGCATACATCGGAATACCTGCCGGGAACAGTTTCTGCCAGCTATTTTTCTGCTTAGGCTTGGTCAACAAATTGGCCCAATGCTGGTAGGCAGCCAAGCCAAAGTTGTTTTTGGAGCCTTTGGGTGGTTTTTCAGTATAAAGGTTGATTGTGTCCCAGATGCCTGCGGATACGGCCGCTGCCAATTTATCTGGATTCGGTGGCTCCAACGTCATGACACGAAACTTATCTTTTTTGACACGTGCCCGCGCAGTGTGCAATTCCTCTGTTGTTACTGAGAGTGGCACAGCCGCTCGATCCGCAATATCCACCAACTCATTTTCCACATCATAGCTATAAACTAAAATGGGAAACATGCCCCACATGCCAGCATCGTAATCCAAAGCATTGTAAGGCAATCCCCACATATCCGCCCATACAATGGCCGGTATGCCGCTCTCCAAAACATCAACAAGGTTAGCGATACCTTTTTCTGGTTTGCTCGTTTGCTGGCGATTTTGCACGATGCCGAGACGACCCAACATTGTGTCCAAGGGATCAAATGTGTTGCGCGTGAGAATATTGCACTGCGGGTCATACCCTTTATATGCAAACGAGAAATAGCCCATCACGACACCGCCACTGACACCCATGAACAATGCTTCGCTGTATGGTTGGCCTGTGTGTGGTGCGATGACGCCCCGATAGGCATAATAATTATGGATTGTCCCTGTTTCCCAGTGACGACCTCCAAACTGCTGATAATCATTTAGTTTTGGCATAATCAATCTCTCCGTGGGTCTGTTTGATACTCACAGTTTAGCAAAAGAAACGGCCGTTGTGGAAAAGAAGCGACATACTATGCGTCATATCTGCGCCACGCCAAAACACCCAAAACAACAACACCTAAACCACCTAACACCCACAGCAACCAGCTGCTATTTTCGGTTTCAGGTACTGGATCAGGCGTGGGGATAGGTGTGGCCGTTGGCATTACAGTCTCTTCTGGCAATGAATAATTCGCTAAATCAAAAACAGCCAGCGGCAAATCATGGTCTGTTGAGCGCAATGGCAACCCTGCAGGAGTGAGGTCTTGACCCAAAATATCGGGGAAATCCGCATTGACGTGTTGGATAGTTACGGCCGTTACGGCATCAACCAACGCTGGCGAAACCAAAATGCCATCAATCAACTGTGACGCACCGCCAAAAACAAAACTATAGCGCTCAAGGTCAGGAACAGATTGTAAAATATTGGTCAACTGCCCCTCCTCCGTCATCTTCAACATCGGGCCTGCCTGGTCATAATCGTTAAAATCACCCAACACAATCACACGCGCATCTCCATCTTCTGCCAACAATTCAGCCACCAGCTCATTGATATGTAACGCTTGCAAGACCCGGCGCGGTGCCGTCGCCAGTTCACCACCCCGTTTCGATTTAAAATGGTTCACAATCACAGTATATGGCTCGCCTTCAATGGTCAGATCAACTTGCAACGGGGGACGTGAAAAAAGCGGGTCTTCAGTGACAGAGCAGTCAATCGTAGGATCAACAATGTCTGTCTGCACACCTGTACACGTTTGGCGTAATTGAACATTATCCACCACAACTCGGTTGGGATCGCTCATCAAGGCGACATCAATGCCCCGCACATCGGCACTTTCAAGATGGGTCACGGCATAAGTAAAATCACAATATTCGGCCGTGGCTTCGGCCAACTCGACCAACAATCCAGCCTTTTCAACCTCCTGAATTGCCACCAATGTCGGACAACCCAGCACCTCACCAATTCCATAAGCCATTTTTTGTTGTTTGATGGCAATTTCGTCCGCAGTCGGTTTCGGTTCAGCATCATCACCCGTATCATCAAAAACATCAAAATAATTTTCGACATTAAAAGTCGCGATGCTAAATTGACCTTCGGTAGCAACAGGGGGTGCAGGAATTTCAGGCAGGGCAACGGAATCCACAGTTAAGGCAGCAACATCCTGCTGCACAATCTTAAACTGGTCAAAATTGTAGGTGAGTGGCCCGGCCAAACCAGAAACCGTATCACCAAATTTCACATGCGGAAAATCGCCACAGGCAATATCTGTTATATGTAAAACTGGCAAGATTTGGCCAATCGGATCATCCAAATGATGTCTGAACACCCGCGTTTCTTCTGCTTGCCCGGCAACAACAGAAAAACCACAGCCAGAAAAGGTGGGACCAACAACTTGGGCTGTGCCCGTGGACGTGACCAACATACTCTCATACGGTTCAAAATAGGCAGCCATTTCAACATTGTCAGCCGGTGGATCTATAGGAACAGGCATTGGTAAAGGAACACCATTAGCCTCAATTTCCAGTGACAAATTGTTGTCATCAATCTCTGTCAGCCCAAAAAATTCAGTCACCACACCTTCGACTAGCAGTTGATCGCCTATTTGCACAGACGGCCGTTCCTGCCCCACAAAGACAGCGATCCCATCCGAAGTGGCCGGGTCGCCATCCTCTTGACCAACCAAATCCTGCACAAACACCGTGTAATAAGTGATGCCAGATGTATTTATATCTGCATAGGTTCCCGTCACAACCCCACGAAACTTAACTCTCTCATTGACTTTTGCTGCCACATCATCTGTGCCTTGGATAGTCCCAATCGGTGGCAATAATTCGATCTGGTCAATGGGTTCGGGTGCCTGGCACACGCCTTCAAAACTGATTTCACCTGGCGTGGGGAATTCTTGAGTTTGCCAATCGGCAGCGGAATCTGTATCACAATCCGCAGGCACACGTTCAATGCTTTGGCCTCTAAAAACAGCACCGATTGAGGGATCAAAATAGGTTAAACTCTCGCCATAGTTAACAGCATCAACAATTTTGTTTTTAGCGTCCAGTAGTAGCAACTCATCCCCACCATTAGCCAGGCCAAAATTTTTACCGCTCCAAATTGGAAAACCACGCATATCGGCAACGGCCGTATCTGTCTCCAAAATCTCGTAATCGGCCGTCAAACCGGTCAAATCACGCAATCCAGCCGCAGATTGAGCAATTAAGATCACCTGCCCAGGCGCAATCGCCGCGCCTTCCGGAAAACGCAGCATCCCTTCCTTCTCGCCAGCCGTCTCTTCATCGCCGATTTTATAATCACTCAGATCAAGCGACGTCTCGCCCAGATTAGCCAGTTCGATCCACTCCTCATTTTCATCCGCACCAGGGGTATCGTAAAAAATTTCGGTAATCAGCAAAACGGCCGTTTGTTCCCCCTCCTGAGCATACACAGCAGCAATCTTAAAAGTCACGAAAACGACAATTCCCAAAAGTAAAAACACGCGCCTGGTTTTCATATTAAAATCCTCGTGGCCCACCCATAAACGCAAACTTATGCTATATTGTAGGTACATTGTTTATCATTATTTTAGTTTTGACAAGCTGAAAGGGAAACCAATCAAAATGCTAAAGGATTTTGTCCAATGGGAAATAAAATTTGGTACAACCAGACAAGTTAATGAATGGACAATCACACCGCAATCCCGTGTGTTAGCTATTCATTTTCCATTTGGTGGTTTCGTGTGGAATTGGCCGACAGGGGTGGTAGTGGAACGCAACGGCCGTAAAACCCACCATGCCATCACCGACCCCACACGCAGCGCCTTATTTGCCTTCACAGGCATCAGTTTCGCCCTGATTCTGGGTACAATTACATCCCACCTATTAAAAAGGAGTAAAACATGAATTCTGAAGATAAAACATTCCTCTGGGAAAAAGCACCCTCCCCACAAGCCACAACCGAAATGGTTAACCGTCTATTCGATGTAGCCCACACAGATGCCGTCTTTAGCACGCCCTATACAACAGGCGAGTACACCATCATAACGGCCTCAGAAGTGATGGTCTCGATGGGGGCTGGCTATGGTGGCGGCGGAACTATCTCTGAGAGAGATGCAGACAGTGAAGAAACTGATGGCTCCGCATCCTCAGGTTTCGGCGGGGGCGGAGGCGGGGGCGGGGTCTCATTCGGTCGTCCTGTGGCCGCGATATCAATCGGACCCGCTGGCTTACAAGTCAAGCCAATTGTCGATCCCACCAAAATCTCCATCGCTTTCTTCACCACACTTGCTGCCATGGTGATCACATTACTAAATATAATCCGCTTCCAACAAACCAAAAAATTGTAAGCTTTGTCTTGTCAGGAATTTATGGGATTGGGGGATTTTTAATTCCTGGACGCTGGTGAAAAATAGATTTGTCAACTTTCCTCCCTAGAAACAAACATGATTTCAAACAAAAAGTTGACAAATCTCGCTGGGAGAACAAAAAAAACGCCAAAGTCCTATTAATTCCATAAGTTCCCAACATCTCTGACAAATCAAATATCCGTTTTTTTCTGCAGCCGTTGTAACCGCCCATTTCTAACACATTTCTGACGCAACGTTATCATTTTATTAAGTTTAATCGCCTAGAATGACAAACTGGCAAAAATGCCAACAACACTGTCAACTAGGTAATTCACAAAAGGCGATTTGATCCAAAGCAAACATGATTTTGTGAATTCCTCTAGGAAACCGCGATTTAAAACTTGGCGCGGTTTACCTAAATCCAATTTTGGAGCAAAAACAATCTTATGAATACACTTTTAGATCATTCCATCCCCATTGTTCCGCTGCGTGGCGGCGCAGTTTTTCCTGGGATTACAACTACTATTTCAATTGGGCGGCGGCGTTCCTTAGCTGCGGCACAATCTGCATTAGAAAACGATGGCGACATATTGATTTTGGTGCAATATGACACCAAAATCGAAAACCCATCAGTCGATGATTTAGCTTCGATTGGTGTGTTAGCAACCGTGCGTGATGTCTTGCGTGCCCCTCAAATCGGCGTACAAATGTTGGTCGAATTGCACCGACGCGTGCGCTTCACCAGCATTGATGCCACTGAACCATTTTTGCAAGGCGCATATGAGGAACTCGAAGCCATTGAAGATTCTGAAAATGAAGCCCTACGCATTGAAGCGATTGCTTACTTGGAAGAATATGCAACTGCTTTAGGCGAATCCAATCAACAAGTCATGGCCAATTTACGCAAACATCAAACCAGTGGGCAATTGGCCGATTATGTTGCCGGTTTGATAAATTTACCTTTCGAAACTGAGCTTGAACTCCTCACCAGTACCGATGGTGAACAACGTTTGGAAATTGTGCTGGATTTTCTTAAACAAGAGCTGCAAATCACTAAAATGCGCAATAAAATCCAACAAGAAGCCCGCGATGGAGCTGACAAAGCTCAGCGTGATTACCTTTTACGTGAACAAATGCGGGCAATTCGCAAAGAGTTAGGTGACGAAGAAGGTGACTTAGCCTCTGAATTACGTAATAAGATCGCCGAATCAAATATGCCTGACGCTGTCGAAGAACGTGCCCTGAGCGAACTCAAACGCCTGGAGTATCAAGGGCCACAATCAGCCGAAGCAAGTGTTATCCGCACTTATCTAGAATGGTTGGTCGATCTGCCCTGGAATAAAGAAACCGAAGATAATCTAGACATCGAGCATGTACGGGAAGTCTTAGATCAGGACCATTATGGCCTGGATGATGTCA
>CAYGMR010000297.1:0-7590 GCA_964350725.1 uncultured Ardenticatenaceae bacterium
TTGAACATGACAATGTCAGCGTCATTGCTAAATTCAGAGGAGATTGTTTTGGGCTGCGCGAATAGTCCTTGTTCCATTTAGTATCGTATCCTGTGAAAGAATTTATTCTATTCTAGCACGTATGTTTTTATTTTGCCCCTGAATTTCATGCTATCCAAACAAGATTTACGAAAATCTTGCCGTTACACAGATGATTGCATAATCTTTGATAAAAACATCTTTACCTGTATCTATTTCTCTGTTATCTTCCTCTCATGGATAAACTCCTCGTATTTTTTCTGTTAGTTGGCTTTGTTTGTGTACCAGTTACTGTACAAGCACGAAC
This sequence comes from uncultured Ardenticatenaceae bacterium, assembly GCA_964350725.1. GTDB lineage: Bacteria > Chloroflexota > Anaerolineae > Promineifilales > Promineifilaceae > JAACFF01. Next base: position 326 of record CAYGMR010000297.1, read on the forward strand.
TATCGAGCCACCCATTATTCGTAACGAAGCTATTGTTGATTACCCGCAGAGTGTTAACTTCCAACTGGAAGTTGATCCGGCAGTCAATATCGTTGATGCTGTGCTTACCTATGATGTTATCCAGACTGCCTGCCTGGATGTCAGCACACAAGTGCCGGTAGAAGTCGCCGGTTCGCTGATCGAATGGGAATGGCCGATGGTGCGGTCGGGCAATCCGCCACCGGGCGCTGAATTATGGTGGGAGTGGACAATCACCGATGACCAGGGCAACACGACTACAACACCGCGCCAAACATTGACTTTCACCGACGATCGTTTCGATTGGCAAACTGTGCAGGAAGGGGATGTCACCTTACACTGGTATGCTGGCGATGATGTTGGTCCCGTCTTGTTAGATGCGGCCGTTTCTGGGTTAGCATTGCTCGAAGAAGATATGGGGATTGAGCTGCAAGAGCCAGTGGAACTATTTATTTACGGCCGTACCGATGATATGCGCGATGCGGTGTTATACATTCAAGATTGGGCCGGTGGCGTTGCTTTTGCAGAATACAACACGATTCTCATTGGCGTAGCCCCGTCGCAGGCTGAAGGTTGGGGCAGCGATACAGTCCGGCATGAATTGGCACATTTGGTTTTGGGGCAATACGGCCGTTCCTGTGTAGGTGGCCATCGACCCACCTGGCTTGAGGAAGGCTTGGCCATGTATGCTGAAGGCGAGCCTTCTGAGCAGGTGTTATCTGATCTTGAACGCAGCCAGAAGAACAACGATTTCGCCGCTCTGCGCAGTCTTAATGGCCCTTTCCCCGCACATGGGGATGCGGCTGGCAGTGCCTACAGTCAAAGCTACAGCGTCGTTCAATTTTTGCAAGATGAATATGGCATAGAGTCATTACAAGATTTATTATTACTGATGGCAAGTGGCACAGGCATAGATGCGGCCCTTGAAAAGGTCTATGGGTTTAATGTCGATGGTCTAGAAAGTGCATGGCGGGTTTGGCGTGATTTGCCAGCACGCACCTATCCACCCACGCCGACGCCGCTCTCGGTAGCTATGATCCCTACTGTTGTGCCCTTTGCTGGGCCACAGGATTACCCGACGCCCTTACCGGTTGCTGAAGATGATCTGGGGGCAACGGCCGTGCCTCAACCAGGTAACAGCATTTGCGCCTTCGGCCTGATTCCTCTATTCGCATTGGCATTTGTTGCCCAAAAATCCAAGAGGACAAAAATCTAATGATTACCCGTCGCTCTGCTTTGTTTTGCCTCATTTTTGTCCCCATATTATTGAGCTGTCAACTTGTCGATAGAGCCATGCAAAGTGCCGCCAATGAAACCATCTCCTTAGCTGGTGGTCAACCGCGCACACTCGATCCAGCCAAAACCCTGGGTGGCCCAGATGGACCACTCGGACATATCTTTAGCGGCTTAGTGACGCTTGATACAGACCTACAAATCCAACCTGATCTGGCTGCCGGTTGGGATGTGAGCGATGATGGTTTGGTCTACACATTTTTCCTGCATGAAGATGCTGTTTTTCATGATGGCACACCCGTGACAGCCCATGATGTGATTTATTCTTGGGAACGTGCCGCTGATCCAGCCGTTGGTTCTGATACGGTGCTGACCTATTTGGGTGATATCGCAGGAGTGCCTGAAAAAATGGCAGGCGAAGCCGACGAAATCAGCGGGCTGCGTGCTATCGATGACCATACGCTTGAAGTCACATTAAGTGAGCCGGTGGTTTATTTTCTGTCAAAACTGGCATATCCGGTTGCCTTTGTCGTTGATGGCGCGAATGTGGGGCAAGTCGATTGGGAACATCAGCCCAACGGTACGGGGCCATTCAAATTGCAATCCTGGCGTGACGATGAAATGATGGAACTGGTACGCAATCCTGCTTTTTACAATCAGCCTGCCTTTGTCGATCGTTTGCTTTTTGATCTCGGCCCCAGTTTGGCTTTATCCATGTATGAAAATGGTGAAATCGACCTGGTGGGTGTGGGCGGCGGTTCGTTGGAACGTGCCCAAGATCCCAATGACCCGTTAAGTGCTGATTTACGCACGGTTGTCGATATGTGTACGCAGACGATTGGCCTCAATAACAATTTGGCTCCGTTTGATGATGTGCGCGTGCGCCAGGCGTTTAATTATGCATTGGACAAAGAACGCATCATTCAAACCTTCACCAACGGCAATGCGCTGGTGGCTAATGGCCCTTTACCACCTGGAATGCCAGGCTTTGGTGAACTAGACACGCCTAGTTACCCATTTGATCCAGACAAAGCGCGGCAGCTGCTGGCTGAAGCGGGTTATGCAAATCCGGCTGATTTGGGAACGTTGACCTATACGACTTCGGGGTATGGGGATGTGGGTGCGTATGTAACGGCCGTTATCACCCTCTGGCAAGAAACGTTAGGCGTCACGATTGAACCCGTTGTGCTAGATCCATTCATTTATTACGATGAACTGTATGCAGGCAACGTCGGTCATTTTTATGCCACAAGCTGGTGTGCCGACTATCCTGATCCGCAGAATTTCCTCGACATTTTGTATCACAGCGAATCCAACCAAAATGTGGGCGGTTTTTCTGATCCACAAATCGACAGTTTGTTAGAAGCGGCACGGGTGGAAACGGATGTGGCCCAACGCATAAGGATGTATCAGGAAGCCGAGCAGCAGATTGTGGATGCTGCGCCGGTTGTTTGGGTCAGTCATGGGGAAACGGCCGTATTAGTCAGCCCCGATTTGATTGATTATGTGCTTACCCCTATCGGTGTTCCTCAGTGGCACCGTGTCAAGGTGCAGCGTTAATAGTATTTTTCTGAATAATTTATTCGTATGCAGCGCACCCACTATGCAATTCTCCTCGTAATTTTATTAACAGCCTTTGCCTATCGGGTTATTGGCATCACCACGATTTCCCCACCGGGTTTAGAACATGATGAGGTGGCCAACTGGTTAATAGACCGTGCCATTTTGGAGGGGCAACATGCTGTCTATTTCAGCGAAGCGTATGGGCATGAGGCTGGTTTCCATTATGTGCAGGCGGCATTGGTTGGCTTGTTGGGCGATCATGCTTTCGCTTTGCGTTTGCCAGCCGCATTTGCAGGGCTGTTGTTGGTGGCAATTAATTATGCTTTGACGCGCCGCTTGTTTGGTCGTCAGGTAGCGTTGCTGGCAGCAGCATTGTTGGCGGTGCTTTTCTGGCCTGTTTTTTACAGTCGCTTGGGCTTGCGGGCAATTACTTTGCCAGTTGTGGCTGGATTGGCTGCAATTTTTTGGTGGCAGGCATGGCAAGCCCGCCGACCTAAACAGACGATTTTATTGTTTGTATTGGCTGGTTTTTTCGCTGGATTAAGTACCTATACTTACATGGCCTCACGGGCTTTACCGATTTTCTTTGCTTTTTTTGGCGTGTATTTGGTTTTTGTACATACGCAAACCTTTAAACAGAAGTGGCGCGGGATTGCATTATTTGGGTTGGTTTATCTATTGGTCGCAGCCCCATTATTTGTCTATTTACAAACCAATCCAGGGTCAGAGTTCCGTATTTCAGAGATTGATGCGCCTTTGCGTGCCTTATTTGCGGGTGACTTGATGCCAGTTTTGAGCAACAGCATCAAAATTGCCGGCATGTTTGGTTTCGCTGGTGATCCGTTGTGGCGGCAGAATGTGGCTGGTATGCCAGTGTTTAATTGGTTAACGGCCGTTCTCTTTTACACTGGCATTCTGCTCTCACTCTGGCGCTGGAAAGATGCGCGATACGCCTTTTTGTTGCTGTGGCTGGGCAGTTCTGCTATCCCCAGCATCGTCACAGTGGACGCGCCCAGCAGCATTCGCATGATCAATGGGTTAGTGGTTGTGACTATCTTTCCGGCCTTAGTTATTCACACACTCCCAACGTTATCCACAAAATATCGACAGTTATCCACAAAAGCAGCCTATCTCTTGGCAGGAACGCTTGTTCTGACCCATATGTGGGGGACGGCCGTTGCGGTTTTCAACACATGGCCCACTAATGCCGAGGTGCAGTTCGTCTGGCAAAAAGCGCTTACGCAGACGGCAACCTATCTGGACGCCGCTCAATCAACTGCGCCAGTCTCCATTGGCGGTTGGTCACCGGCGACGATGGACCCGCCAACAATGGCGTTGAGTATGCGCCGTGCTGATCTCGACCTGCGCTATTTTGGCTCTGATTCGATGAGTGCGCCGATTACCACCGTAATTATTCCGGCTGGGGAAGGGGGGGTGCGTTTGACACGGCCGTCTATCCGCGAATTAGACCCTTTGCTTGAAGCACAGTTAAATCAATGGAACGCGGCACTTGCAGACGAAGATGACTTTGTACTGTATACGCTGCCTGAATTCCCGTCCATACAGCCCGCCATACCTTTAAATGCTGATTTTGGCGGGGAACTGCGGTTGTTGGGTGTTGATCAATTTGAAACAGGACAAATACGTAGTGTTTGGCAGGTGTTGGCACCCACAAACGAGCCACGCCGTTTTTTCCTACATGCAGTCGATGGAGAAGGCCTGCCGTTGGCACAGCATGACGGTTTGGATGCTCCTGCTATGCATTGGCAGTCGGGCGATATACTTGTCCAGGTTCACACCCTCGATGCAGAAGTTCCCCCAACTGCCCAATTGCGCCTGGGTGTTTATGATCCGCAAACAGGCCGCAGGCTGCTGCTGCCCGATGGAACAGATTATTTAATTTTGCCGTAAATGGGTGTTGTTGTGTTAGAATGTAGATTAAGCATACTGTTGAATAAATTAGATGTAACTATTCAGGGGTGTATACGAGATTTGTCAAATTTGGTCTGGTAGCGATGCAAACTTGACACAAAATTTGACAAATTTACTTGACTTAACCTGTACAGTTACACTTAGATTTGGTTTGGAAACGGCCGTCATCCGATACAAAAAGGGGATAACTTCATGGTTTTGGAATTAGTTAAACCTCAAACACAAGATAAGTTAGAAAAGCCCATCACAGGAAAAGAACTGCTGGAAATGGGAGATATTGGTCCCAGTGAACTGATAGAGGGGAGAGTCGTAACAATGAGTCCGACAAAAGTAGGCTACGGCCGTTTCGAGTATCGTATTGCGCGTCTGATCGGCGAATTTGTAGAGACTAACCAACTTGGAGAAATTATGGTTGGTGAAGTAGGGATTTATGTACGGCGTAACCCAGATACAATTCGTGCTGCTGATGTGTTGTATATTTCCACGGATCGGCTTGCCCAAGCTACCCCCAATGATTTCTTGGATGTCGCGCCAGAACTGATTATCGAAATTCTGTCACCCTATGATCGCTGGAGCCAGATGCGGCGTAAACTGCGTGATTATTTTGATGCTGGCGTACAAGTTGTGTTAGTGGTCGAGCCGGATACAAAAACAATCGTTGCTTTCCGTTCTACAACCGACTCTATCGAGTTTGAACATGATGCCGTTTTAACCATTGAAGATGTGCTGCCAGGATTCAAACTGCGCCTAACCGACATATTTGTCACATGAACTTGCAGATATAAGCGCTGCCGTAAGCGAATACTTAATTTTCATAAGTTAGTTTTGTTCTAATTTGAGGAGCTAACAATGAAAAGAAACAGTGTTTTATATTTTGCAACGGTTGTAATGATCGTTTTTTTGAGCAATTGTGTGGGCGAAACGGCCGTTTCGCCAAAAGAGCCAGAAATTGCAATCGTGAACTCACCAACCGCCGAGCTAGTTGTCACAAACACAGCAACGGCCGTTCCCACCCAACCCTCATCACCTACGCCTACCGTAACTCAAACCCCGACAGACGTGCCTACATCAACATCAACAGCAACACCGTTACCAACAAACACATCTACGCCTGAACCAACGCCAACAGCAACGCACACACCATTCCCCACACCCTTGCCGACCTTGCAGAATACGGCCGTTTCTGTAGAAGTTACACAACAAGTGCCTATTTCCCCGACGCCAAATTCGGAATCTACTGATTCTAAAACCCGGTTGATTGCAAAAATTGATGAGACTTTAATTGCAATAGACCTATGGCAATTCGCCCTCAATGAGAGTCAGGCAGGTCATTTTATAGGGCCACTGGCAGATGCTTCAAACTGTGTACAAGTTATTGACAGCTATGATACGATTGTGAATGTTCTGGATATTGAGGATACCGGCGAAGACCCTGTACTGACTAATAGTTATGCGGTATATCGCGCTTCAACAAACGAAATCATTGGGCTGATTACTCCCTGGACTGATGAATGCCGTATCGCATTAATTAATAATTCCGAAATTTTCTTCGGACTACAAGGTTATTATGAATTTTCAAAAAAAATCGGCGAGCCAAAATCAAATTTGAACCGTGTATGGAATGATTTGCGTGACGCTCAGTAAAAAATTGTCATGCATTACTTTTGCGGAATTTCAATTTCCGCAGCGTCGCTGTATGGATTGCCAGCCACATCCAGCAGTGGGACATTTTCAAGTGATGGATAGCGGTACATGCCAGTACGCATGGTTAAGGGGTTTGTAATTGTTTCTGGCAGGGGCATTAGGAAACGGCTGATGAGCATGTCGCCAGCTTGCCACTGATTGGGAGCAAAGGCGGGAGCATCAAGTTGACTAATCCGTTCACCGTTTCCGTCGAGCAAATGGTTGAAAAATTGGTAGCTGGCTGGATCAGGATTATCGCCTGTGCGCCAATGGATTTGCCATACGGCCGTTTCCCCATCAACTTCCAGATCATCATGTCCCAACAAATTGACCCAATTGGCTAACAGAATCGGAGGCTCAATAACTGTGTCTGGATCAGGTTTTGCACCTCCGGGTAAAGACAAAACAAACAACGAGCCTTCGCCCGATCTGAGTGGGAATTCTGTGCCGGAAACGCTTGTGCCAGGCGAGGTCGAAGTAGCCGTTTCCAAATACAAACCCCCTGTCCACACATCCCCGATTTCCTTGCCATCTAAAAGCACAACAGCATCTTGCGCTGGGAACAGCGCATCACGACCGCTGTCAACAAAACGATGTGGCGTGTCGCGCAGTAAGACAGCATAAACAGCCGGAAAGTTATCAACATCGGGGAACTCGCCGGGGCCAACGGCCAAAATCTCCTGAGCGCTTGTTTCTGCCAGCAGCCGTTTGGCTTCATCCACAGCCGCTAGCTTGAATGCCAATGGCGTGCCCATGGCTGTGGGCGTGTTCGTTGTACTGACGAAATTGAGTAGGGTGACGATAGCGAATAGTTGGAAAACGGCCGTTGCCAACAA
>CAYGMR010000298.1:0-1335 GCA_964350725.1 uncultured Ardenticatenaceae bacterium
AAAGAAGTATCTACACCATAGCCGCGCAAGAAACGGATGCAGGCGTCAGCCAGCGGATTAGCAGGTAAGGCGGTTACAAAAGCGGCATCTAAACCGAAGTTGGCCAACGATAGGGCCACATTGCCTTCGCCCCCGCCAAAGGTTGCTTCCAGCAGCGGTGATTGAAAGAAGCGTTCGAAACCGGGTGATTTCAAACGCAGCATAATTTCGCCTAAGGTAATAACTCGTTTACTCATGATTTTTCTCCAAAATAGCTGGTCAGCATGTCAGCCAGGGAAGCTGACATGCTGACCAGCTGAAATGCTTTTATCCACGGATTGATTTGACAATATTAACGGCCGTTTTCGACAAATCCCGAATCTCATCAAACTTCCCATCAACAATCAACTGCTTCGTGACCATGAAGCTGCCACCGCACGCATGGACCATTGGCAAGCGCAGGTAATCGGCCAAATTGTTGGCGTTAATGCCACCAGTTGGGATGAATTTGATGCCGATATACGGGCCGCCAATTGCTTTGAGCGCTTTGATGCCACCCGCGGCTTCCGCCGGGAAGAATTTGAGCAGGCTCAAACCTTTGGCCAGCGCCTGGTTGATGTCGGTGGGGGTCATCACGCCGGGGGTGATGGGCATGTCGTTTGCCAGACACCAATCGACGACGGCCGCATCAAAATCAGGGGTAACGATGAATTTGGAGCCGGCCGCTTTGGCCTGTTTTGCCTGTGCAACGGTCAACCCCGTGCCTGCGCCAACTAAAATGTCAGGGTGCGCTGTGCTCATATTGCGGATAGCGTCGGCCGCCGCCGCTGTGCGGAATGTGATTTCGGCACAAGGCAGCCCACCGTCGAGCAATGCCTGCCCCAACGGAACGGCCGTTGCTGCATCATCGATCGCCACTACGGGAATAATCCCAATCTCACCAAGTTTTTTGATTATTTCACTCATGATAACTCCTTTTCATGCTCCTCGTGTAAATCGGATTGTTAATCCGATAGTCAGATTAGCAATCCGACCTACAATTTTCATTCATCTCTGGGAGCGCAACATTACCTACGCAAGCCGCGCTGCCCTTTCTCTAACAAATTGTCCAATGCTGATTGCGTTACAACAACCATATCGCCTACTTGACTCAAGGCCATAGCGGCTAAGGCCGCACCCATCTGCAAACCACGCGCAAATTCGTCCGCCAACCAACCGTGAATCACACCTGCTGCCAGCGCGTCGCCAGCACCTAACGCATCGATAATCGTTGTTTCAGAAGCGGATTGGTGGATGAATTGTTGTCCATCCCAGCCGACTACACCTTTTGACCCAATCGAAACGATGATATGTTGG
>CAYGMR010000298.1:1345-7588 GCA_964350725.1 uncultured Ardenticatenaceae bacterium
CTGACATGCCAAACAGGAGTTCAGCATCTCGTTGGGCACAGAACAACAGGGTGGCACTTTGCAGCAGTGGCAGCAAGGTTTTTGCCGCTTTATCAAGTGTCCATAATTTGCTGCGATAGTTCACGTCAAAACTCACCGGCACACCAGCAGCGCGAGCGCGGACAACGGCTGTCTGTATGATGTCATGGCAGCCCGCTGATAAGGCCGGGGTGATACCAGTCAAGTGCAAAAGCCGCGTATCGAGCAAGGCATCCCAATCGATTTGGGCCGGGGTCATGTGGGTTACGCAAGAGTTATCGCGGTCATAAATGACCTGGATGGTACGGGGTGGCGCGACCATTTCTACGAAGTAGTTGCCGATACGGCCGTTTTCCCGCCACACTACGCTTGACAAATCGATGCCCCGCAGCCGAAATTGATTGGCAACCAGCCGCCCTAATGCATTTTCTGGCAAGCTGCTGGTCCAGCTGCAATTGTGCCCCAACTGTGCCAACACAGCCAACGTGTTTGACTCCGACCCGGCCGTACTTATATCCAACCGTGACGACAGCTCCAACGGCCGTCCGATAGGAACACTTAGCCGCAGCATTGACTCACCAAATGTTGTCACATCAAACCGTGTCATATGATCACCCCCGTGACTTTTTCCAGACTTTGTATTCAGACAATGTCTGCTCATTCATAATTTTGTCCAACGATTGTTTGCCCGCACAGCCTCAATGACTTCTTGATAAATCCAGCCGTCTCTGAATGTTTGGTAGTTCCCGTTTCCCTCAGCGCGTATATCTGCCACAAATGCTTGCGCCAATAGCGTCCAATTGCGCTGTGTGTCGTCGGCGATGTCTGGTTGTGCAGAAACTATATGCTTTGGCAGCGGCACTTCTTGCCATTCGCCGCGCTGCGGATGCAGGTAGAGCGGTCCCTGTCCATAATGGCCTTCAATGTGGATAGCCGCTTCGCTGCCGTAAAATGTAATATGGTCTGGGTAGAAGCGTGGCTGGAGAGCAATATGTTGAAATAAAGCAGAAACGGGTTGAGACGTGCGTTCTGCGCTGATCTTTGCCATTACGGTATAAGACCACTCTGCATCCCCTTCGGCCCAAGTGATGTTGGGATCGTCGGCAGATTCTGGGGCAAAGGCGTGACGTTCACGGAAATGATGCACGCCATCGACAACAGGTGCTTGAGCCATATCGTTGCGCGTGGTGCCAGCAACGGCCGTTATCCGTCCTCCCAAAACATGCTCCACCACCGACAACTTATGTGTGAAATTATTATTCAAGCGCCCGCCACCTTGATCCAGCTGGTGTGACCAGCCAAATGGAATTAGCGGATTGAGATTAAAATGTGAGATACATTCCACTTCTAGCGGCTCACCGATAGTACCTTGTGCCACCAGTTCCTTAGCCAGCAGCACGTGGGGCATGTAGCGGTAAGAAGCGGCGTAGGCGGTTTTGACACCGGCGGCTTGGGCTGTTTGATAGAGCGTTTTTGACTGAACGGCCGTTGCTGCCAATGGTTTGTCACAATAAACATGACAGCCTTGGGCCAGCGCCGCCATAATGGGATCGAAATGGGCCCCACCCGGTGTGCCGATAGCCACAATGTCCGGCTGCAAAGCAGCCAACGCTTGCTCCCAATCCGTGCCAGCATACGGGATGGCTAATTCAGCCGCCACCCGCTCCACAACTGCGCGGGTACGGCTGACCATGCCCACAATCTCGACACCGGCAGTGCGCAGTGCCGGGGCATGGCCTTGTCCGGCAAAACCGGAACCGTGAATCAACGCTTTTAATGTCATTGGCTGGTAATCTCGTAGTAGACGCCCGGATGGGCTAAGAATTTAACCACACCACCTTCGTTTACTTTGAATGGCATTTTTGTTATACATGTCAAAATCTCGAGTTGAAGCTCACTAAAAACTTAGTAACTATTCAGGTGCTCCGGCCGTGTCTCCTGACCGAGCCGGATAGTGTCGCGGTGAGGACACCGGCCACAGCCAGAGAGGCTGTATAGTTACAAAACTTAATTTGAACGCAAATCAGAACTCTCGCATTATTTGGTCTGCCATATCCAAAATATTTATTGCACCAAGGTCGTCATGCGGCGCAGATTGGGGTAATTGCCGCCGGTTTCTTCTTTAACGGCCGTATCGAACATGTCGGTGACTTCGGCGTACTCTGCAGCCGACAAATTCACATCAAATGCATCTATCGACGCTTGCAATTGTCTCTGCGAGCTAACCCCGACAAGCGGTGCGGCAATGCCTGGCGAGTGGCGCACCCACGCAACTGCCAACTGTGCCGGATGCAAATCGCGCTCTGCCGCAAACTGAAAGTAGCTTGTGATGCCTTGCGCATATTTCTCCAGCCAATTCGCCACACGCGCATCTGTGTAGCCGCGTGAATCCTTTGGTAAAGGCACACCCGGTTTATATTTGCCAGTCAACAGCCCCATTGAAAGCGAACGGTAGGTGGTAATGGCGATGTTTTCGGCGATGGCTTGCGGAATGACTTCCACTTCAACACCGCGCTCGATTAAGTTGTAGGGAATTTGATTGTTGATTAGCTGTGCCCAGCCATTACGTGCAGCTACGGCATTACAATGGGCGAATAACCACGCCGGGAAATTGCAACATCCGATGTAGCGTGTTTTGCCAGCCACAACGGCGTCGTTCAGCGCTGACATCATCGCGGGAATATCCATATGTTCGCGCGGCCAGTGGATCATGAACATGTCGACGTGATCCACATCCATGCGTGCCAAACTTTCATCGAGACTTTGTTTAATCCAAGCGGCGTCGGTGTTGCGCGTCACTTTGGTGGCGATGAACAGGTCATCCCGTTTGCCTTTGATGATGCGGCCGAGAATTTCTTCGCTCACCCCGCCACTATAAGCAGCGGCCGTATCGATGAAATTGACACCTTGGCCAACGGCCGTATCTAATATTCGGGCGGATTCTGCTTCGTCGCAGCGATCGCCAAACATCATCGTGCCTAAGCACATTTCTGAAACTTTTACGCCGGTTGAGGCGAATTCAATAGTATTCATTTGTCATCCTTTCTTTTTACAATTGAGTATGTCGTCAAAATCGTAAATCATTAGTAACTATGCAGGGTGCAAATCTACTCGACTAACCTGTATAGTTACAATCGTTAATTAAAAAAATTCTCACGGCCGTACAGGTGTGCCATCGGGCAAACGCGCCTGCGTCCATTGAATGACCTCATCTTGCGGCGGGTATTGAGCGGCCAATTTTTCGTTGATGTCAATACCCAAACCGGGCTTATCGTTGGGATAGAGGTAGCCATTTCGCACTTCCGGCAAGCCAGGAAAGATATCGTAATCGAGCGATTTGGGTTGATACCATTCCTGAATGCCAAAGTTGGGTGCCCAAACATCTAAATGCGTGTTGACGGTGTGACCGACGGGCGATGTGTCGCTGGGCCCATGCCAGGCTGTGCGCACGCCAAACATCTGGGCGAAGGCGGCCACATTGCGTGCAGGCGTCAGCCCACCCATCTGGCTGACGTGCATGCGAATAAAATCGATCAGGCGATTGGCGATCAGCGGCTGCCATTCATGAGGATTGTTGAACAGTTCACCCATTGCCAGGGGCGTGGCGCATTGCTGACGGATGTTGTTGAACCAAGGAGTTTGCTCTGGCGGCAGCACGTCTTCCAAAAAGAACAGCCTGAATGGCTCCACATCTTTGGCAAACTGGACGGCATCAATGGGAGCCAGCCGTTCATGGACATCGTGCAGCAGCTCAATTTCTTCACCCAATTCAGCACGCACATGCGCCAATAAGTTGAGGGTATCGCGTATGTACGCTTTGGGGTCAAAGTAGGCACCTGCCGGCGCGTTTTCCGGCTTGACCATATCTTGAGCAATGCCACCGTAAATGCCCAGCTGCACCCGAAAATATCGGTAGCCTTGTTCTTGATAGGCGCGGATATTGTCTACGACTTCCTGGGGGGAACGGCCGTCTGCATGCACATAAACGTGTGCTCCTTCGCGCACTTTGCCGCCCAACAGTTGATAAACAGGCATCCCGGCTATTTTACCTTTGATGTCCCACAATGCTTGATCGATGCCAGAGATGGCATTGTTCATGACAGGGCCGTTGCGCCAATAGCCGTTGACCATCGCCATTTGCCACATTTCCTCAATGCGCGTTACGTCTCGCCCGAGCACAAAGGGCTTGATATGCTTTTCAAGAGCGGTGTGGACGGCATGGAAACGCTGCTTGTAGGTGGCACAGCCCAGCCCGTATAGCCCCGGTTCAGAGGTGATCACCTTGACAACGATCAACTGCGATTTACCGGGCTGGGTGATGATGGTTTTGACATCTTTGATAGTGATGGGCATAAAAGGCTCATTATTTGTGTAACGGCTGCTGAGCGTTTGACTAAGCTCACGCCGCAGTCTTGTCAAAGACAAAGCGGTTCGTACCACCCGCTTTCGACTTTACCTTCGACAAGCTCAGGTTTTGGCTACGGCTACATAAATGATTTCAAAGATTAAAGATTTATCTCGTTCCCAATCTTTAATCTTAAATTTCTTGTAACTACTAAGCCTCTCTGGATGTCATACCCGCGAAGGCGGGTATCCATCACTGGATTCCTGCCTTCGCAGAGCCTGCCCTCATGAAGATGGGGGAATGACCTGAATAGTTACAATTTCTGTAGCTATTCAGCCTCTCTGGCTGTGGCCGGTGTCCTCACCGCGACATTATCCGGCTCGGTCAGGAGACACGGCCGGAGCACCTGAATAGTTACAATTTCTTTATTATTAAACGTGTAAAACTTTCCGAGGAAACAACGTGGCTTCCAAATCTGGTCGCAGCAGGCGCACCAGGGTTTCCACAAAGTAATAATCGCCGTAAATCAGCGGGTGATCCATCAAATTGTGCGGCACAGAACGGGACGCTTCCAAAAGAATGGCAGAAACGCCTGCACTGGGCGAAGTTGAATAATTTTCCCACAAAGAAAGCGTAATCGCCTCTGCTTCGGCGCGCCATTGTGCCGCTAGAACAGGGTCGGTCTCGCCAGCTTCCAGTTCCAGCAAGCCTGCTGCAATCACTGATGCTGCTGAAGAATCGCGGTATGTATTGGGGATGTCCAAGCTGTTGTAATCCCAAAATGGCACTTTGTCTGCTGGTGCATTGGCGATGGCATAACAGGCGGTCTGGCGTGCGCTTTGCAGAAATAGGTCGATGCCTGACCAGCGGTATGCTTCGGCAAAACCGTATAAGGCCCAGCCAAGCCCACGAGACCAGCAGGTGTCGTGGCTCAAGCCCTGGTGGGTTTCCTGGCGTAAAAAGATGCCGGTATCTGGGTCGAAGTCGGCTACTTGCGAGATAGAGCCATCGGGACGCATGAGGGTGTGGCGGCTGGTACGGGCATGGTTGACGGCGATACGGCCGTAATCCAAATCACCCGTCTGCGCACTGGCCCATAAAAAGAAAGGCATATTCATCATCAAATCTACATTGATGCGTCCGCGTTCATGGGGAGGGCCATCAATGCGCCCCCACGCCTGCATATATTCACCGCGTGGATTGTAGCGTTGGGTGAAGGTCTCGGCGGCCGTCAGCGCATCTGGCAGCAGCGACTCATCCCCCGTGATTCTGTAGCCAAGCACGTTGGAAAGATAGAAAATGAAGCCTAAATCATGGGTAAGTGTTGTCGTTTTGAGCCATGCCAGCTCAGTTGTCCATTTACGTGCGGCCGTTTCCATTTTAGGATCCTGTGTGTGGGCAAATGCCAGCCACAACAAGCCTGTCCAAAAGCCATCGACCCAATGGCTGGGGATACGGTCAACTTCAGATGTGATCCACGCGCCATTTTCAAAACGTTCTGGAAAATAGGTAACGGTTTCGCTATTTGTTGCAATAACTTGCAAACTGTAATTAAGTGCTTCTTCTAGTTTATTTTTCAATTTTGGTTACCCTTCAAACTTTAGGATTGTTCATTTTGATGATAAACACGTTTTATTGTCATACCCACAGAGGCCGGCAGCCAGGCTTCGTCAATTGTGGGTTCCTGCCTTCGCAGGAATGCCAGGAGTAAATGTGAAAAGTTTTGTTAAACCAACCCATAATTTTTAGCCAACAGCTGTTAATGGGCGGGGGAAAAGACGCGCAATCAGGTCTGGACTTACAAGACGTAATAAGGTTTCAAGGAAATAATAGTCGCCATAAATTAACCCGTGATCTGCATTGCCAATTCGTTCGAAGTG
>CAYGMR010000299.1:0-565 GCA_964350725.1 uncultured Ardenticatenaceae bacterium
ATCCATGCCTGCCGATGACAAATAAGTGACTTTATCAGCAATAAAATCCCAGAGAATCGACTATTGTCACAAGTAACGGCCGTATGCTTGCCGCACAAACAACCATTCTAGATGGCTGCCAATTTATTGGGAGTCCGTTCCGGTTTGGCGCAAACGGTAATCCAAGCGACGTTTGTAATCTTCGTAATCGGTTAATTTGCGTTTGTATTGACTTGTCATGAGAGGCGAGGAAATCAAAAAATCGGCCGTAGCACGATTTGAAGCGACAGGAATATTCCAAACGACAGCAATGCGCAATAACGCTTTGACATCAGGGTCATGTGGCTGCGACTCTAATGGATCCCAAAAGAAAATCAAACAATCAATCTTACATTCTGCAATTTTTGCACCGAGTTGTTGGTCGCCGCCTAATGGACCGCTCTTAAACCTTGCAACATCTAACCCCAACGCTTCTTGCACTAGAAGTCCTGTTGTCCCCGTTCCATATAGCACATGTTGAGCCAAGCTTTCACGGTTATATAGGGCCCATTCCAACAAATCATCTTTCTTATTGTCGTGGGCGACC
>CAYGMR010000299.1:575-1504 GCA_964350725.1 uncultured Ardenticatenaceae bacterium
GCGCTTGCCTAATATTGTCGTGTTCAAATCATGTATCATAATTGTATCCGTCTTCTTTTTCATTCATGTTCTTGTTGATTTGCTTGCAAGGCCGCATCAGCCTTGTCTGCAATGATGATACGTACCATGTGCTCAAAAAACAAATATGTCCAGGCCCAATTTAGCAATACAAACAAACGATTACGAAATCCGATCAGTTGAACTAGATGCACAACCAACCAGATGAGCCAAGCAAAATAGCCTGTGAATGTATGTTTACCGAGTTGGGCTACGGCCGCATTACGACCAATCACAGCCATTGACCCTTTGTCAACGTATTTAAAATCAGTCACAGCTTCGCCTTTGAGTTGATGTTTGATGTTTTCAACTGCATGTTCACCTTGCTGCATTGCGACTGGTGCGACCATTGGCAAGAAACGGCCGTCTTCTCCTTCAAACGCTGCTAAATCCCCAATTGCATAAATATCGTCAAACCCTGACAGTTGCAATGATGGTTTTACCTTAAGCGTGCCATTGGGCATTGAATCTAAGTTTGACCGTTTGCCGATGCCTTCACCCCCAACACCGGCCGTCCAAACGGCCGTTTCCGTGATAATTTTCGTGCCATCCTTGAGTGTAACAGATTCGGCCGTTACGCTGCTAACCAATGCCCCCACACACACCTCAACCTGCATATCTTTAAGCCGCTCGTGTGTATAGACACCCAATGAATTAGGAAATGTACCTAATATATTTTGTGTCCCTTCGACCAAAATGATGCGAACGTCTTCCATATCTAGATGATGATAATCTTTAGAAAGGGGGCCGTGTATTAATTCGGATAATGCCCCTGCGTACTCCACGCCACTAGGTCCCCCGCCAATGACCACAAAGGTCAACTTTTTCTGCCGAATTTGTTGATCTGTTTCATGGCTAACTTCTTCAAAGAT
>CAYGMR010000299.1:1514-6864 GCA_964350725.1 uncultured Ardenticatenaceae bacterium
TGTGATTGCGCAAGGCAATGCCGCCCTCAACGGATTTCATTGTAAAGGTATGTTGTGCTGCACCAGGAATGCCAAAAAATGTGGCAATGCTGCCCGTCGCTAAAATGAGATAATCATATGGAATGGCGCGGTCTGTTGTGTGGACGATTTTTTTATCTGGATCAATGCGCTCAACTTCACTCAGCAAAAAGTCCACATTAACAAAATAGCGAAAAATACAACGTACTGGATACCCAATTTGGGAAGAATCTAATTCCGCTGCCGCCACTTGATAAAGCAGTGGCAAAAAGGTGTGGTAATTATTGCGATCGATCAATAAAATATCGACAGCCGCATTTTTAAACGCACGCGCTGCCCATACGCCCCCAAAACCAGCCCCCACAATCACAACTTGTGGGCGTTTATTTGTTTGTAATGCACTCATAGTATTACTCCAGAAAATCTTAGTCAAATTACGCAAGGATTACATGGTTTGTGAATTATTGCACAATATATCATTTCATTTTGCAAAACATCTCTTCTGTTTGCAATATTTTCTCATAATGTTTTGCAGGATTAAACTCACGCGCATACTATTATGATATGTATCCAATTTTAGGCCGCTTTAGTGGCGGCTTTTTGTTTAGCTATACGGCAGCATTTGCTGTCGGTATTGTGGCCGGTCTTTTTTTGACGGCACGTTTGGCACGCAATTATACCGCACCAGACTGGTTAGTGGCCTGGTTGACCCTATTTGTGGGCGCGTTAATCGGCGGGCGTTTAGGCTTTGTGTTCTGGCGCTGGGATTATTTCCAGCAACGGCCGTTTCAAACATTTCAATTATGGCGTGGTGGCTTAAGTTATTGGGGGGCGTTGGCGGGTGGATTGGTAGCGCTTTGGCTGTGGACGCGTTGGAGGAAACGGCCGTTTTTCACCTATGCCAATCTCTTCGCCCCAGCACTCGTGCTCGTTCACGCGGCGGGTTGGCTTGCCTGTTACTTCGAAGGTTGTGCCTATGGTCGTGAAACGTTCATTGGGTTGTTGCCAACAACTGATTTGCCTGATGAATTTGGTATTTTTGCTGTACGTTATCAAACTCAGCTGATTGGTTTCTTTTTGACAGTGATTTTATTCGTGATTTTGTTGTGGTTTTGGCGGCAGGGATGGAACGGCCGACTATTCTGGATCGCCCTATTGGGTTTGGGCTGTATTCAACTCTTAACTACATTATTCCGTGGTGACCCTTTCCCCCAAATCGAAACCTGGCGTCTTGACACAGTTCTCAGCGCTGTACAAATTTTAGTGAGCAGTTTAGCCGCACTATTGTACAAACCAGGCGCCTAATTCGTGTAATCCGTGGCAGAAAAACTACCGCCCAAATTGCATCGGCATAATAATGTGTATGTAATCATTATCACCCACCGGTTTGATCACCCCCGGCTCCATCGGTGAAGTTGTCTCTAGTGCAACCTGCGGCGTATCCAGCACATTCAACACCTCAGTCATATATTTCACATTAAAAGCAATTTCAATAGGCTCGCCCTCGACACTCGCATCAATAACTGCTTCATTATCGCCCGTTTCCACACTTGTGGCAGCGATCACCGCATAAGCAGGTGCTAATTCATCCCCTGGTTCAACCCGCACGCGTGCTGTATGGCTGGATTCACGCGCAAAAATATCAGCAGTCTTACATGCTTTCAAAAAAGCGGCCGTTCCAACAACTGTGCGCGTGTTTTGGGAGACAGGGATGATGGGTTGGTAATCGGGGAAAGTGCCATCAATCAATTGCGAGACCAATACGATGCTGTCCATGTCAAAAATAACTTGATTGCGCCCTTTGGGCATCGAAATATAAACGGCATCCAAATCATCACTGATGACCCGCGCCACATCACTCAAAGCTCTGGACGGAATGATAATCGCGATTTTTTCTTCGACAAAGCCAGGAATATGGGCTGCACGCACGGCCAAGCGAAATCCATCTGTTGCTGCCATGGAAACTTGGTTGCCATCAAAAGTTGTCAACACACCTGTCAACATCGGACGTGCATCATCGGTTGCGGCTGCAAATGCCACCTGGTTGATCATGCTTTTGAGTACATCTGCCTCCAGGCGAATGCGATTCTCTTTTTCGGGCTCAGGCACTAAGGGGAATTCCTGCGCATCAATGCCTTTAACATTGGCATCTGTGCGTCCACAAACCACATGCACTGTTTGTGTGGTGGCATTCAAGGTTAAGTCTACTTGATCGGGTGGCAGGGCATTGACTAAGTCGCTGATGGTGCGTGCTGGAATAGTAATGGCACCCTCTTCGTCTACTTTAGCACCGATCCAACAAGTAATGACAATTTCAAGATTGGTAGCGGAGAGTTTGAGACGGCCGTTATCAGTTGATAACAACACATTTGCCAAAACTGGCAATGTGGAACGCGTGCTAACAGCACGTCCGACAATGCTTAAACCTTTGGACAGATTTTCTTGTAAGCATGAAACTTTCATTTTTTCTTCTCCCAATGCCATCCCTTAATAGATGTGTTTGCTTAAACAAAAAGTTTTGTTGTATTATCCCGCATGTCCCAATAATGTTAGTATAACAGAAAATTTAGGTTTTGGAAAGAATTGTGCAGAAGCTGAAGGGTTTTTTGTTGTCCCCTAAATACGGCCGTAACCGCGAAATCATTTTTGCTCTCAAGCAAGCTGTCTAAAAATTCTGTATAGCCGTTAACGATTGGCCAGCCAGTAAGCTAGAACTGGGGAATATGGTGCGTAATTTAGCAAACAAAGTTTCCGGCTTGCGTTAGGCCAATGGGGGAATCGCTTTATAGATTGATTTCTTGACGTTGGAGGTTGCGGAAGGTGGCTAACTTATCATGCCAGAATAAGTCAATGGTGGCGGTGGGGCCGTTGCGGTGTTTAGAAATCGCAACTTCGGCGATATTCGGCCGTTCCGTGGTTTCTGGATTGTAATAGTCATCGCGGTAAATAAACATGACGATATCCGCATCTTGTTCGATTGATCCAGAATCTCTGAGGTCAGACAGCATCGGCCGTTTATCTTGACGACTTTCAACAGCACGACTCAACTGTGCAGCTGCCACAACGGGCACATCCAATTCACGTGCCAGTGTTTTGAGCCCTCGCGAAATTTCGCTAATTTCCATCACGCGATTGTTACTGCTGTGTTCTGATTGCATGAGCTGAAGATAATCGATCATGATCAGGTCAAGGCCATGTTCAGCATAAAGGCGACGGCATTTTGTGCGCAGCTGCATGGGGGTAAGTGCTGGCGTATCGTCGATAAAGATGCGTGTTTCTGAAAGACGGCCGATCGCTTCCATAAATATCGGCCATTCTGTATCGTGTAATTGGCCGCGCCGTAAGCGTTGTGAATCGATGCGCGTTTCGGCCGCGATCATACGTTGTACCAACTGTTCACCAGACATTTCCAGGTTGAAAATAGCCACACGTTTACCAAAGCGGCGTGCGGCCGTTAAGCCGAACCCGTTGAGGAGTGAGGTATTATGCACAATCATATCATCAGCAACAAAATTATGTGTCTGGGGGACACACAAATCGTAAACTTGTTGGGTTCCCAGCGATTCAATGCTAATAATGGGATCCCAATACACGTCGCTTTGTGCCAGATTTGCCAGGTGGTCTGATTCTAATGCTGTACTCAATTGCAACAAACGCTCACGTCCAGGGGCGCGCTTGCCAACATGTAAATTATGGGAAGATGACAATCCCATTTTGCGCTGTACACTGGCCCAACTGCGGTCGCCTTTTGCTTGGGCAACATCTTTCCAAATTTCCTTTGGAATTGTGTCTGTATTTGTGTTTGCTTGTTTACTAGCACATAAATCGCGTACTTGTTCGATATTTTTCTCTTTTCCAAATGCGCCAATTTCATTTGTAAACGTCAAGATGCTTTGTGAATTGGTTATACGCAGTTGATAAACGTTCCGTTTTTCACCTTGATATTTTATTTGGCGGCGGCGTAATTTAGCAATAATGCCAAAGCGAAGTAACAAATGATTGACATCTTTGGCTAAATCAAGAGATACTGTCGTGTAAGATACAACAGCTTGATTTCCGTTTTGGACAAAAACAGAACCATCACAGGCAAAGAGTCGGTTCAAAAATAAAGCCAGTTTTGCCCGACTGTAACTAAATACTTCTTTGGGGATAAATTTATCTGTTGCAGCTTTCCCCCAAATACCAACCTCGTTTAGCCAGTAAGTTAATGAGTTGCATTGAGGGCTTGCAAGGATATGACCATTTGGAACCAAATCGGCTTCTGATACATCTAGAATATTACAAATATTTTGAAAATTTGGTGCTGAAGGGAAATTCGTACCATCGCGCCATTGTGTCACAGTTGCGTAGGCAACATCCATATCGGCAGCCATTGTTTTGCAAGACATGTTTTGATCCTGCATGACGCTTTTTAATCTTTTTGGGAACTTTTCACGATCTTCAGAAACGAGGGTTTTATCTTGGGTTACGTAAACTGTTGGTGTACGCGTTCCACCTGAATCATAGGTTCGTGTTTTGTTTCCTGGGAACTGTAAAGCTGCTTGTATAAAATCTTCACGCAGGTGTTTGTTTTTATTGGTAAAGTGTGGGCTTTTACCCCGAGTTGAGCCATCAGCCAACATATAGGCAAGGACTTTGGCTTTAAAATAATTGTTGTCGTCTAAGCCAAAAACAGGGATATTGCGTGGCACGGCTACACGATCACCTACTTGTAATTCATGTAACGGCCGCCACCCTTCAATTGTCAAAAACGGATGCGAAAGTGTTGTTTTTATGCTGCGCCCTAAAGCTGTGGTCACTTCATAAACCGGTTTTTGCCCATTATCCACAAAATCACTCGCGTAACTCGGATGTAATTTGTAATTTTCATCTAGGGTAAGCAAATCACCGGTTTGTTGTTTGACCATTGTTTCTATGGAAACCAGTTCTCCAGTTTGGGGGTTGATGATGCGGGTATCGGCCGTTACACATTTACCCATACCCGGTCTGGCAGCGATAATGATCAAGTCAGACTTGTTTAAGCCGCCGAGAATGCGGTCTAGGTCATTAAAACCGGTGGGTACGCCGATGATGTCATCGCCGCGTTCACGTAATTCTTCGATGCGATCCAGATAGTCACGTGCGATTTGTTTGACGGGCACGAGATCACGGGTGGTGCGTTGTTCGCTTACGCCAAAAAGGGCTTGTTCGGAACGGTCGATGACGACGGCGATCTCTTCGGCTTGGTCATAGGCGAGGTTGGCGATTTTGCTGGCTGCGGAGATGAGTTTTCGGAGGGTTCAAGCGGATTCGACGACGCGGCCGTAACTGAGAGCGTTGAATTATGTAGGGA
>CAYGMR010000299.1:6874-7559 GCA_964350725.1 uncultured Ardenticatenaceae bacterium
AGTCGGCACAATATTGATCAACCCGATTAGATGTGCTTCACCTCCAACCTCTTCTATACGATTTTGGCGGCGCAGTTCTTCGGTGAGCGTGATGAAATCGATGGGTTCGCGGCGATCACTCAGCGACAAAATCGCTTCATATATCCAGCGATTTTGCAGACGATAGAAAGCATCTGGCTTGAGGAAGCTGGCGACTTCAAAAATGGCATCGGGATCGATCAGCAGAGAACCTAAGACAGCCTCTTCGGCTTCGATGCTATGGGGCGGTAAGCGGTCGATGTCACTCATAATGGGTATAAAATATAAAACGTGAAACACAATAAACTTCGCGCTTCACGTTTTTGACTAAAAATTGAATTGGGTTGGTGTTGGAAAGCGGTTCTATTCGCCCCCCTCTAAATCATCAAAATCCAATGTGCTGAGGAAATCAGAGAATGCATCTAAATTGCCTACTTCTGCTTCAGCATCTTCTGAAAGGTTTTCTTGGATTATATCGGGTTCGGGCTGCACACCGGCTTCTTCAAGAACGGCTTCATTGATGAAAATGGGCACTTTTGACCGTACAGCTAAGGCGATGGCATCAGATGGGCGACAATCAACTTCATGGGATTCATTGTTGACATCGATGAACAGGCTGGCATGGAAGACATTGTCTTTGAGTTCACGTACGATAACGTGCGATACG
>CAYGMR010000300.1:0-7491 GCA_964350725.1 uncultured Ardenticatenaceae bacterium
CAATCTGACGGCCGCCAATGCAGTACATGGGGCGATTAACGACACGGCCGTTGCTCGCATTCCCGCCTCATCCGGACGCTTGGCCGTGGTTACCCAAGAATTAGACAGTGAGGGTGTGGCCGCCATCGGTTACTACCAGGTCTGGAGCGATGGCACAGTGGAATCATCGCGCAAGCTGTATGTTGCCGAAGACAATACGGAATCATTGACGACGCTGGCTATCGACTGTAACGACAACGGCGTCTGCCTGGCCGTGTGGGGTGGCAACAGCAGTGCACAAGGCCATATCGTGGCGAGTCGCATTGAAGTTGGTTCGCCGCCCAGCGAATTGAGCATCTGGCAGCCGGAAATCGGCAGCACGGCAGCCGTGGCGGCACCGGCCGTAGCCAGCGATGGCCTACATTTTATCGTCGCCTTTGGTATCGCCGACCAAAGCGGAGCCCGCCTGCTGGTGCAGCGCGTCAACGAGGGTGGTAACCGTCCCACAACGGCGAGAACGATCACCGCTCTGGGCGGTGATCCGGTCGGTGCTGCGGTTGATTGGGTTGGCGAAGCGTATTTGGCTGTTTGGGCAGAGGCCGGCACCTTGTACCGGGCGACCATCGCAAGCGACGGCACAAGCAGCGGTGTTCAAACCATCGGCCCTGGCGACGGCTGGCTGCAAGCGGACGGCACGACCCAGGCGCCACGTCTCTCTTTTGACGATTTAAGCAAACAAGCCTTGCTTGTCTATCGCAGCGAGTTGAACGGTAACGGCCGCTTAACAGCACGGTTGCTCACGGCCGTTACCGATGGCAGCGAATTTTTGATCGACACTGATTTCGCTCTCGACAGCGAGGGCGTGGTTGTGGCCGCCAGTGTTGATCCACAAAACAGCGGCTGGGTATTGGCCTGGGCCATTCCTGGCAGTGACGAAGAGAATTTCCGCGCCATTGGTCCAGACGGCAGTTTACGTGGGGATGTGGCCAGCGCGGCACAAGCAGCAGTTACGGCCGTTGGCCTGAGCTGCTTCTTGCCGCAAACATTGCTGCGCCTGCAATTTGAAGAGCCGGCCGGTGCCTTGGCTTTTGAAGATTCCTCCGGCAATGAATACACAGCAACCTGCCAGGAGGGCAGCTGTCCCCAATCGGGCATACCGGGACGTTTTGGCAATGGCGTGCATTTCACGGCTGCATCCGGCCAATCCCTTACCGTCTCCGGCAGCTTTAATGGTTTGCTGAGCGGGAATTCCTTCACGGTTGCGGCCTGGGCCAAACGGGACAGTCAGGAGCCACAGATGGCCATCCTGTCCCACGGTGAACCCATCGCGCATAAAAGATTGGTGTTAGGCTTTGACTTTATCAACCGTGTTACCTGCGATTTTGGGGGTGGCAACAGTGTGACGACTAGTGAGTCTTATACGGATTCAGACTGGCACCATTGGGCCTGCACTTACGATAAACGCATGCGGGCGCGAAAAATTTACCGCGATGGTATTGTCGTAGCCCAGAATACGGCGGCAGTTAATTATCGCGGCATCGGTCCGCTGATTATCGGCAACAGCAACTTTTCGGGGTACGGCCGTTTCAACGGTCTGATCGATGAGGTCAGCGTCTGGCAGCGGGCGCTTTCGGCGGAAGAGATGAGTGAGATTGCCAGCCCGCTTACGGCCGTTTACAGCCTCGACGAAGTGCCTGGCGCTACTTCCTTTGTCGATGGCAGCAGTAATGGCTACAGTGCTAGTTGCACCGGTGCTACCTGCCCCACGCTGGGTGTGCCGGGGAAAGCCTTCTCCGCCGCCCAGTTTGACGGCGTCGACGACTTCATTGCGCTCGATGCGCGGCCGGAAGTGACCGGTCAGTTCTTCTACGATTTTGAATCACAAACAGCGCCCGGCTGGAGCAGCAGCGACTTTTACCTGGGGGCACGCAACGGACAAACTACCTGGTTCTTAGGCCCGTTCGACAATCAGACGATAACCCTCGATCTAGCAAATCTACCGCAGCACGATACGATCGAGGTTTCCTTTGACCTCTTTATCGCCGGAGAATGGGCCGGTGCACGCACTGATCTCGGGCCCCACAACTGGGAGTGGGGGATTGGAAATCAGTCACTCCTGACTACCAACTTCTCCACTCTGGATGATACCACAGGGAACTACCAGCTATTCCCCGACGACTCCTGGACCATTGACCCTGTAACTATGACCAACACATGGGGAGGCTTGCCGGGCACAAAATGTCCGGGAGCAACTGCCGGGTCTTACACGGCAGACACGCCGGATGTCCTGCACTGGTGTGCTGATGTGACTGACAGAACAGTGGCTTATCTCTACCATATCACTAACTATAACGGCGAACCCTGGCCAATGGATCCAAAGCGCAATGTCAATACGCATTACCCGTCTGGCGGCTATATCAGGTCGGAACGTATCTGGCCGGCGGCCAATAAACCGCGGCATGGAGCCGAACCCGATTTGGTGGCCGTCGGCAGTTATCCACTCGTCAGCAATGCGGTCTTCCATATTAAAGGCACCATTCCCAATCATTTGGCCGATTCGATTCAGCTTTATTTCAAGGGCAGTAACCTGACGCCTGGCTTTGCGGGTCAGGGCTGGGGCCTCGATAATGTGCTTATATCCACACGCAAGGAAGGCAACACAATTCCGCTAGCTGATTCTTCATTCACGCTTTCAGCCTGGGCCAAGCGATCGCATACCGACCAAAGGCCTATGATCATAGCGCAGGGTAGATCCGCGCAAAATGAGG
This sequence comes from uncultured Ardenticatenaceae bacterium, assembly GCA_964350725.1. GTDB lineage: Bacteria > Chloroflexota > Anaerolineae > Promineifilales > Promineifilaceae > JAACFF01. The sequence goes on from CAYGMR010000300.1 coordinate 2,748, forward strand.
GCTTGCAATTTGGTTTCAATCCCCAAAACACGTTTACTTGTACGTTTTTTGGCAACGATCTGAGTACCAGCAACGCTTATACTGATACCGATTGGCATCATTGGGCTTGCACTTACGACGCTGTCACAAAGTTACGCACGATTTACCGCGACGGGATAGAAGTAGCCCAAGACACAGCGCGAGGAAACTATACGGGTTTCGGCCCCACTAAGATCGGCACCGGCTTATGGGATGCTACTAACTTCGCAGGGGCCATTGACGAAGTGAGTATTTGGAATAGTGCGCTGTCTCCTGATGAGATCGCACAGCTTTATAACAATGTCAAAGTAGACAACCGGTCGAGCTTAAGCTGCCTGTTGCCCGCAGCCAACGGCAGCGAGACATTGACGCTCGGCAATTTGACTTTGCGGGAGACCACAACTGAGTTAGGCGAGATCAATCAAAGTCTTGTGCGTGCGATCACGATTGACAATGACCTACCAACGGCCGCAATCACAGCCACCTATTTCGACCAAAATGGTCCGGGTGAATACGTTAGCAGCGCTGGCACGTTGATTATCGCCGGCGAAGCAGAAGATGCGACGTCATATGTGGCTGCGGTGGAAATAGATGCGGGCAATGGCTGGGAAACTGCGAAGGGCAGTGAGTCGTGGGCTTATGGCTGGGAAACTGCCGACTTGAATGATGGGCCACAGACATTGCAGTTGCAAGCAACGGATGCCGTGGGTAATGTCAGCCAGGTAACCAGTTGGACGGCCGTTCTCGACACCACGCCGCCTACAATTAACTTCTCACCCACAAGCGATTTTGTGCAACCTTATCGCGATGCATTGGGACGCTGGCTTGTGCCCTTGAGCGGCAGCGTTTCCGACCCACCCGCCGGTTCCAGAGCGGGTAGTGGCGTCACCACGCTAGAAATATTGCTGCAAGGCAGCGCGGCAGTGGCAGGTTTCGCTTGGCAGCAAGCTGCTATCGAGAGCGATGGCACATGGCACCTCGACTATATTTTGCCCGAATTCGATAACCAGAATCGCAGCCTGACTGATCCCAGCGGCGCGTTTGTCGCGACGGCACGGGCTGCTGATGCAGTCGATAATATCACGCAGGCCGCCGACTATCCGACTATAGCCTTTGCCATAGACACTTCAGGGCCGATTGTGGCACCCAGTCTGGTATTGTCCGACACGGAAGTCATCAACGCGGCCTTTACGCTGGCGGGCACGGTAATGGATGCGCAAACGGTAACGGCAGTTGAGATCAACCTGACCCCCGCGCAACAAATCGGCGCTCTGGGTGGAACTGTGTTGCATCTACCCTTTGACGAACGGCACAATACCGCCTATTTCGTCGACCGATCCGGAGCCAACAATCCAGCCACTTGCAGCGGCGGCGACTGCCCGCAGGTTAACCAACCAGGGCAGCGCGATAAGGCCAGCACCCTCGACGGTGTGAATGATTTTCTCATTGTAGAAGAGCTGGATTTGACCAACCAATCCTTTACCATGGCAGCCTGGACGCGGCGCTCAGCCTCCGGCGACAATGACTTTATCTTTTCACAAGGCAGGGAAGCGTTAAACGAAGCGTTTAGCTTTGGCTACCTGGAGACTGATCAATTGCGCTGCGGCTTCTGGCATGATGTCGTCACAACAAATGAGCCGTTTACCGATACCGATTGGCATCATGTGGCCTGTACCTTCGATGCCGCGAGCAATTCAATTCGCATCTATCGTGATGGAAGCGAACTTATTGCCCAAACAGTTGCAGGTAATTATGCCGGCACAGGACCCCTGTACATTGGCAAGCGCTTTGACAATACTCGCTATTTCAACGGGTCGTTAGACGAGGTTATCGTTTATGACCGCCTGCTTGCCGATTATGAAATCGCCAACCTCTATGCTTATGGACTCGGCACGTGGAAGGCAGCAACGCTGGCTGGCGACCAGTGGAGTTATCCCATTGCTGAAGGAGCCGACGGCCTGGAAGGCATTTATCAACTCAATGTACGCGGCGTCGACGAACTAGGCAACACCACGCCACAAGGTGGCCAGCGCGTCTGGCGCGGTGAGATCGATACAAAGCCGCCTATGGTTTCTTTCCCGGTCAATGAACAGACGGTTGGGGAGGTAACTACGACGACCTATGCCTGTCTAGCCACCGATTTCAACCTGGACGGCGATTACGGCTGTAAGGTGCGCGGCGCTGCACCCGGCTTCCGCGAGAGTGACGAAACCTTTACCACCTACAATGAGGTAGATCCCTGGTATGCCTCAGTCATCACCGATTCATCAAGACTTTACGGCATTGAGGCAGAGCGCACTATTTCGCACACCATTCCCAATCTGAATAATCTCTCGGTAGAGGTCTGTGACGTTTACGATCGTTGTACAACCGTTGGTCCCCAACTTTTGCCGGAGGCGGCACCCCAAGCTTATGCCGAACTTTTATCACCCTCAGACCATACAGTCTTCACCGCCCTTGAGCCGCTTACCATGAGCGGTTATGCCTATGACGTCAATGGGCTGCAAGCACTGATCGTCACCGTCAACGACGAGCCGGTACATGCCCAGGTTTGGGATGAGGGGGAGACGACTGAAAGCCACTGGCAATTTGAGTGGACGCCGCCGGCAGAGGGTATTTATCTCTTTGAGCTGCTTTTCAGTGACTGGGACAACGAAGCTGTTTACAAAAGCTATCTGCCAGCGGTTTTTGCCAATATGCCGCACAGCAACACTATCCCAGTACCGTTTTTTGACGGTGGAGAGAACAACGCTTCTAGTGGTGCTGGTTCGGTGGCAACGGCCGTAACCTTCCTCGCATCCGAACTCTGGTCGCAAGCTGGCGATAGTATCAATGATGTCCACATCGGTACCCCAGCAACGATCTATGTCGACCTGACACCGCCCACAGACACCATCGATCCCCTGGTGCTGACAGAGGCCCAGGAGATCGGCATAAACTCTGTGCAGTTGACGGGTACGGCCGTCGATGACGTGCAGCTGCACCAGGTGGATGTGCGCATCAATGGTGGCGGTTGGCAGCGAGCGGGGTTGAGTGGGGACGGCCGTTGGCAGTTGCCCTGGCATCCACCGCAAACGGCCGATGGCGACACCTACGAGGTCAGCGTACGCGCCACAGATTTGGCCGGGCGCACAACGACCACCACCCAATCTGTTCTTGTAGACATCGAAGCGCCCCTACCCGGCGCGATTCATCTGACTTATACCAACAGCGCCGGGGAACATTATCCCGTTATGCCCGGAGAGACGCTGACCGATGCCGTCGAATTAGAGGTGAGTTGGGCCGCAGCCAGCGATGGCAGTGGGGTTGTGCGTTACGAGGTTGGCTTTAGCGACACCCGGGCCCTCACGCCTGACGACCTGACAGTCTACACCGGGCCGGACACACACGTCCAACCTGTTGGCGACAACCAGCACTGGTTCGCCACCGTCCAAAGTGTAGATGGTGTAGGCAATCGGCGTATGGTGACGGTAGGACCCATTCATGTAAATCTGGCACCTTAATCGTTGACCGGCAGCGCCAGTGACAGCGTGTTGCTGCACGGCGTCGATATCAGCATTGATGGCGGTCCCTGGCAGCGTGCCCGGCTGGTGGGCGATGATGGCTGGCACCTTTACTGGCATCTGCGTATCAGAAAAGTGTGACAGGAATTGTAAGCAACGGCCGTCATACTTCTATTACGGCCGTTGCACTGCAATCTCAGGCTGCGCCCATCTCGCTTAGGGGCAGTAGACATTTGAAGAAAATTGCACCACGAATACAATGAGATCATATGAAAAGGATTTTTATGCACGAGCGTTCACCATTACAGCAACAAGTTGATACTTTGCCAGAACTTCTATGTGAAATAATCGACCCATTTACACGATCAATTCAGCAAACATTGCCAGCAACATTGTGTCAAAAGGTTGAGCGCGTCTTTTTAACTGGCTGCGGTGATAGTTACCATGCTGGGTTGAACGCGGAAATGGCTTTTGAGCAACTGGCTGGTTTGCCTTGTGAACCGATGACAGCGATGCAGTTGGGGCGTTATGCAGCCGAGTTTTTACCCGCTAACGGTCAAGGCTCCAACTTGTTGCTGGCTGTTTCGGTCAGTGGTCAGGTTAGCCGCACAGCTGAAGCGCTCGAGTTAGGACGTAAAGGTGGGGCGGTGGCGGTGGCGGTTACTGGCAATCCGCATGGCGCTTTGGCGGCAGAGGCTGATTCTGTATTGAAAACGGCCGTTCCGCCCCTACCCGATGAATTACAAGGTTTAATCGTGCCGGGCACACGCAGCTACATTGCCTCCCAGACGGCCCTTTACTTGACAGCGATTCATCTCGGCCAACAACGTCAGCATCTCAGCAAAAAACAAGCGAACAAGTTACGGTTTGAGTTAGCCAACACAGCCGATTTGATGGAACAAACGATTGCGGTTTGTGATCCAAGAACTCAGTGCCTTGCCAACGAGTGGCAAGACGCAGATAGGTTTGTTTTTTGTGGGGCTGGGCCAAACTTTGGCACGGCGCTCTTTAGTGCGGCCAAGCTGATTGAAGCCAGTGGCGATACGGCCGTTGCGCAAGACACAGAAGAATGGGCACATCTGCAATATTTCGAGCGCCAGCAATCGACCCCCACTTTTCTGATTAACGCTGCGGGTTGGGATACGAGCCGTGCTCTTGAAATCGCGACGGCTGCCAAAACGATCGGGCGGCGTGTCGCCATTGTCGCGCCTGAAAAAAGCCCT
>CAYGMR010000301.1:0-1640 GCA_964350725.1 uncultured Ardenticatenaceae bacterium
CGCCACTCGTCTCACTAGTCATCATCGCCGCAAACACGGAGTTACCCACCAAGCCATTATAGGCAGCGCTCGCGCCAGCCAAGCTTGCTGGAAGATAACCCTCTTTGGGGAGTTTGAACTTGTGTGCAAGCCATTCGGAGACATCGACAGCGAGAAATCCAAGAGGCCCCTCAGGTCCAACGCTAGCCCCGGATAAAAGCGAGACAAATGAGAAAAGCAACGTGCCCCAAAAGTGCTTATAGCTGGTTGTATCTCCTTTGAGCAAGGGATCGAAGGCGCCTCCATCGATGGAGTTGGGTGCATGCAAATATTTCTGGACAAGTCCCACCAGCAACGAGAAGAACATGACACCAACTGGTATTATCCAGCGGTTCTCTTCAACAAAACTATTCTCCCAGATGGAGGTATTAAGATATTGATAGCTGACAAACCAAACCACGGCGAAGAGGCCAACGACCAATGCAAAAAATAAAATGTGTGCAGGGCCAATGCCTACCAACCTCGTATCTGGTTGACTGGGTTGCGTATCAGATGAAGCCTCCGGTGGTGCTGGGTTGTCTAAAGAATCAGCCATTTTCCTCTCCTTTTCAAATTAATTCACCAACTTCGTGGCGCAAACTTATCCGGTGTTAGTCACCATTACATATATTGCAGACTGTTGACGGTCTTGCTAATGTCCAGAATTGAAAACCAGTTGGCATAACACAACCCCAATCTGAGGCTACGCTTACTGATTGTCTAAAAATTATATAACACAGACAACGGCCGTTAAGAACCCATTAAATGTTATGGTATTTCTCTCATTATGAAAACCCTGTCAGGCTTTTTGCAAATGACTAAGGCAGATTTGCGCAAACCTAACAGGTAAAGTTCAAAATGATTAACAATCAATTCAATCGCCAAGTTAAAAGAGCAAGCACATTGTTTGTGCCTGCTCCGCTATTTATCTCACAATGAAACACACTTCAATCAATATTAATTAGATCGCCCCTGGAGGAACAGGCATCATCGCCACAGCTTGTTCTGCGTGATCGACTGGCGGCTCTGGCGACTTAAACCAGTCTAGCAAAAAGAGAATGCCGCCGAAAACAACCAGATAGGCAAACAGAATACCCAGGGGTTGCGTGATGCTATTCCCCTCAAAATAGGCAACGTTACGCATCAGCAGCAACCCACTTCGTGCTGGCAAAAAATGGCCAATCGTGTTCCAAAATTGGGGCAGGTAAGCGACCCCGTTCGCACCACCAGAGGAGGGATTGCCAAATTGGACGACAGCGATAACCGTGACGAATACTCCCACAGGGCCTAACAAGCGACGGAAGACAGTAGCTACCAAGGCAACCACCAGAATGATAAGCGACATGATCGGCCACAAAATCCAGAACGACTCCATTGGCAGCCCTTTGAATAAGACGACACCAATAATATCCATCAGCAACCCTGCTACCACGGCCACACCAATCAGTACCAGCCCACGACCACGCATAGAGGCGCGACCGCTGGCATTAACGAGTGTCGATGCGCTCATATAGCCACCAACAAGAAGAGGCACAAGCAGCAATGAAGCAACAAGCGCAAAGGGGTCGCCGGGTGCTAACGGCACGGGAACATATTGCTGAATTGTAATCGGCTGCCCGACG
>CAYGMR010000301.1:1650-7457 GCA_964350725.1 uncultured Ardenticatenaceae bacterium
CCGTCTCAAATTGCAATACCAGATCAAGGGGGGCAATGTCGCTAAGGGACGGCATGACCATCAGCGTGCTAGACGTATCACCAACGTATAGCGCACCATAGATTTCGGTACGATCCATTGCCGCCTGGGCGTCTGATTCATTTGCGTACGTTATCACGTCGAGAGACATTTGCTCTTGAACGGCCGTTACCAGTTCAGACGATCCCACGACCCCAAATGGCATATTCAGGGCCAGAGGTGAATGACCCGCACTGATATAATTGAGAGCAAACAGACCCGTCATCAAGGTTGCCCAGGCCAGCGCAAAAACAATTTGCCCTTTGACCGGTTTCGCCGCAGAAGCAGCCGTCGGCGGTCTGCGTCGTTCCAGAAACAGGATGCCTGCCAGCCCTGCCAGCGCGTATAAACTAAGGACTACAATAGGCACCAAAATATGGCTCCCATTAAAATAGAGGATATGACGATACAGTTCTACCGCATGGCGCGCCGGGAAAAATGCTCCAATTGTCTGCCAATAAGTGGGCAGCAAATAGACCCCAATACCACCGGCAGGCGGCCCGCCCACTATCACAAAGAGAAGGGCAACAATGAGTGTCCCTTGTGCCCCAGCGAACCCTTGGATGGCTGCCGCCGATAAGGCCACAGCGGCTAGAACCAGGGCAAAACAAGGCCATAATATCCAAAAATAACTCATGGAATAAGCGCCAAGGAGCGGCCCCGCCAAAATATCTATCAAGAGCGCAGCTATGATCGAAAATCCGATCAGAATTGTAATGCGGCGTGCTTGTGTAGCCGTGGACGTGACTTTGAATAAAAAGGACGCTACCAGATACCCCCCAAGAAGGGTGGGCAACATGAGGAGACCGGAGACGGTACCCAGACGATCTGCTGCGGGCAATGGGGCAATCGTATTCACAGTGAGTGGCCGATTATTCTCTTTCGCGGCTTTCATGAAAAAATCACGCACATAAATTTCGCCGAAGAAGCTGTTAGCTGGCACAACAATTAAGGTATCGCTGATGGTGCCAGTGAGATACGCACCATAAAGTTCACCCTGCTCGGCTGCCGCCGTTACCTCTGCTTCGTTGGCATAAGTGATAACATTTAGAGAAGCTTCCGCCGCGACGTCGTCCACAACCTGAGAGGGTCCCGTAACGCCGATGGGCATGTTGTGAGGCATGGGAGCTTGCATGGCACTCATGAGTGTAATCAAGAAAAGTCCTTGAAGGAAAAGCACAACCACCAGAGCAGCCAATACTTTTTTATTTAATCCAAGAGCAGTCATATTTTTTCCTACCTTTTAATAGACTCAATATAAAGGAATATTGAGTGAAGATATGTGACTTGCCATTTTCGCTGAGGCAAGTTCTTTAGCTTATTAATCACGTGATTCAGAATCACCCTTCCATAATCGCCACAAGAGTTCCAAAATAAACAATCCAGCAAACACCGTAGCGGCGATATACCCGACAAAAGCAATCGTGGTAAATATCTTTGATGTCTCCATGCCATCCCCATAAGCAGCCGCAATGCCAGTGGCAATAGCGGAACCCACGATAATGCCTGTTAACAAGATGCCAATAATCAACTGCCGCAGCAGCCGCCCGCCTTTCGCAATAGGCGCATCTAGATCGTCGAAATTATGATAAACTTCGAGGCGTCCCTTTTGATATTGATCCATCCAACTTAACGTTGCTTCTTGCAACGAGGGCAAACGCTGTGCCACCTCGCGCAAGGTGTTGCTTGCGCCTTGCTTGATGACCTTGGTAACGTTTTCTTCAGTGATTTGCTCACGTACTAACTCCAAGGTAGTCGCTAAGCCTTGATCCAACAAGCCGCTACCAGAGAATAATACGCTGCTGATTGCTTCCATCTGCATGATGGATTTAATCGCCAGTGTCAGCGAAGGGTCAAAAGCCAGCCCATTGTCGCGCTGCACGGACATGACAGAGTCTATCACCTCTGAGAAGGAAGCATTACTCATTTGCATCAAACGACCAATTTGGCGCTCGAACTGCTTTTCATATGCTTTTTCATCTACAAATGGTTTGAACGGTTTGCTCAACGCACGCACATTCATGGCTAACCCACGCACATCTTGCTGATAGAGTGCCAACAGCACCCCAATCAGGTTGAAGCGTTGATTTATATCTAGCTCACCCACCATGCCGGTGTCGAGCAATACGATGTCACCATCTGCCCGATTGACCAGGATGTTACCTGGATGCAGGTCGCCATGGAAAAAGCCGTCGACGAGAATTTGTTTGATGGTAGCACGCAGCGCGATTGTGGCTAAATGCTCTCGACTAATACCAGCCGCTTCAATCTCGTCAAGGTCGGTAATCTTGAAGCCATCCACAAATTCCATCGTCAAAACGCGGTCGGTACACAAATCCGCGTAAATGACGGGTAAGCGAATGCCTTCAATGTCGGCCAGATTGTTTTCCAGACGGACGGCATTATACGCTTCGTTGCCGTAATTCAACTCCAGGAGCACCTGTCTGCCAAATTCGTCCACAATGCCAGTCAAACCCATATCTCTAACCCAGCCACTGCGCCGTTGGGCAAGCCTTGCCAGCCAGTTCATGATGCCCACATCGGCTTTAACCTGGTTTTGAATATCAGGTCGCTGTATTTTGGCGACGACTTGTTCGCCTGTTTCAAGGGTGGCGCGGTGGACTTGAGCTAGAGAAGCGGCAGCCAGTGGCTCATGGTCGAAGGTGGCATAAATGGCATCAGGTGGAGAGCCGAGTTCGGAAATGATTGCTTCTTCAACTTGTTCGTAGGGAAACGGCCGTACATTGCTCTGCAATTTGTCCATTTCTACAGCCCATTCCGGAGGCAGTGCCTGAGATTGACTGGAAATAAGCTGCCCCACTTTGACGTAAATAGGCCCTAAATCTTGCAACAGATAACGCACTTTTTCAGGTACAGTTAACTTCCGTGTTAAGGCGGGTACGTCGTATAGTTTTTCGAGGAAGAAGCGACGGGTGGAACCAATAATGCCCCGGTCTAAGGCGAGGTCTATGAGATAACGAGTAATAATATTGTAGCTTTGTTGCAAACGCAGCCGCTCGCGTCCTCTTTCAATGGTGCTAGGCTTGGTCATGGGCGACCTCCTGTTCTTGAATAACTTGTTGATAGCCGATGGGTGGGTTGATGCCCAATAAATAATCTAAAAAGGCACTGAACAAGCTTATAAAAATGGCACCCAAAATAGCTGCCCACCAGCTTGCGAGAGTGAAGTCGTCGAATATCAGGTCTAGCAGCAACAAAATAATTAAATTAGTCACAACGAGAATTAAGCCATAGGTGGTAAATAGCAAGCGAATGGTAATGATTTGTAATATGGGCTTGATGAAGGTGTTCAACAGCCCTAAGACCACTGCTAATAAGGCGACAAAGTACAGCCGCTCAAGTTGTATGGTGATGCCTGGTATGATAACGGCCGTTATCGTTACCGCAATCATGTTCGCCACAAGGCTCATGAATAATACTTTCCAATGCCACCGTGTTGTTATTTTTTTCATAATTTGGGGATCTCCATAGATGCTGTGTATATTGCTCGTTCAGCGGAAAATTTTTCCCATGTTGCGTCACTATTGGTAACAAGATGAAACCACATAAAGTCATGGTGATTTGCTTCCAAGCGGTAGAAATCAGCCTGTTACCTATAAAGCCTCTATCCATTTGCGATCGATGGTATCAAAGGGTAAGCAAAAATCTTGCGGAATTAGGTCTTCAGTCAATATTTTAGGGAGTGCCACCTAATATTGAGTATTGCCTATCCGGAGATTGTTACGCAACATGTCAAACTCCTACAAAATCGAAAAGAATCACCAACTTCAAAAAATTGCCGGGAAAATTTATTATCCCACAAATCTTTAATAAAGAGTTGCACTATAAAGTTGTATGAAAGTTGTAAATGCTCAGCAAACTATTTTAAGGAGTAATAGGGAGCATCCAGGTGGTATGCACAAGAGCTTCAAGCCAATGACAGTGTTTTAATACTGGCGGACGTCAACCCAGCCGTGTTACAAACGATGACAAAGGAAGGAGCCGTGGACATCATTGGCGCAGAGAATATTTTCCCAGCCACGACACGCATATTAGAGGCTGAAAATATCGCTTGGGAAGCAGCGCAAAAGTGGTTGGCAGTGCACCATAATCAAGATGGTAACTCAGCCAACCACACTTGAGCCGCTGCTACTTGGAGACCGGGAAATTTTCGCAGCGATTTATTAAAAGCCTTCTAGCAGCGATAAATCAGCAATGCCATTTGTCAGATTGGCAATATGTTGCAAGAGCGCCAGACGGTTTTCACGTACGGCCGTTTCCTCAGCCATCACCAACACCCCCTCAAAGAAACCTGAAATAGCCGGTTCCATATTGCGTAACGAATCCACAAATGTGGGTAAGGTGCCATCACTGGCTGCTGCAGCCGTTTGAAACGCGTTTAATAAAACTATTTCTTCTTCAAGCTCAAAATCGTCGGGGCGCATTGCATATTGCATATCGAGTTTGCGCGTGATGCGCACACAACGGGCGTAGGCATTGAGTAAATCTTGCCAATCGGCAACTTCTACGGCCGTTGTCAAAGCATCTGCCGTTTGAGCAGCCACATAAGGATCATGGCCTACCTCAGCCAATACCGCCTTAACAACAGCGGATGCAACTCCTTTCTCGCGCAAAACCACGCCCAAACGACCAGCAATGAAGTCGAGAACGGCCGTTTGGGTATCCAAATCAGTTGCCAATGGCAGCAAAGAAGTTGCCGCAGCCACGCCGGCGCGTAGATCAAAGGATTGCTCGTTGGCAATCAAATTTTCAATGATGTGGATGGCTGCACGTCGTAGTGCAAAGGGATCGTTTGAGCCTTTTGGCGCCAGGCCAGCCGCAAAAAGCCCAGCCAAACTGTCCAGGCGGTCAGCCAAAGCCAATGCCAGACCCGGTCGGGTCGCGCTAACTGCGTTATATTGTTCCGCAATGGTGGTGGCCACAGCATCAGGCTCACCGCTGCGTTGGGCGTAATGGCCGCCCATAATACCTTGCAGGGAGGTCATCTCGACAACCATTTCGCTGGCGAGGTCTGCTTTTGCCAATGCCGCCGCACGCTTTGCTGTGGCCGCATCCGCAGCGTCTAAACCGATCATGGTGCTAATTTGGGGTGTTAGCTTCTCAAGCCGTTTGGTTTTATCTAACATCGATCCCAAATCGGCCTGGAAGGTCAACGTATCCAGAGCAGGCAGGAAATCGGTCAACTGTTTTTGGCTGTCATTGCCATAGAAAAAAGCAGCATCGGCAAAACGAGCGCGAATGACATGTTCGTTGCCATCTATGACCATATCCAAATGTTCAGCATCACCGTTACGCACAGCAATAAAATAAGGCAGGATACGGCCGTCCTGCGCATACACAGGGAAATAACGTTGGTGTTTGCGCATCACCGCCACCAAAACCTCGGCTGGCAGTTCTAGAAACCGATCTTCAAAGCGTCCAATGAAAGGGGTCGGTGATTCAACTAGGTTTGTAACCTCAGCCAACAAACCAGTATCGGTTGGGATCACGCCCGCTTTCTCCGCAGCCAAAGTAAAGGCTCCGCTTTCGATCATTTCACGCCGTTCTTGTTCGTCAAGAATGATGCTGTTTTGGCGCATCATCTGCGCATATGAAGCGGCATTAGGAATTTCGATGGCAGGTGAATCATAGGGACGCAAACCGCGGCTCACACGGGAACTGTGCAACCCAGCATAGCTAAAAGCCACCACATCAGCGCCATACAAAGCGACAAGCCAGCGCAACGGCCG
>CAYGMR010000302.1:0-1105 GCA_964350725.1 uncultured Ardenticatenaceae bacterium
TTAAGCCGCCTGGCTTTTGACTGTTTTGGCAATGAAGATCCCGGCAATATTTTCTATCATGGCATTCTACAAGAAGTGATAGAATTAGAAGATGGCGGTTATCGTTTGCGTTTGCCAGTACCTTTTGTGACCAGCACCGATGTGCGTTTACGTAAGCGGGGTGATGAAATGTTTATCACCATTGGCAATTTTAAGCGTGAAATGATTTTGCCCACTGTCTTAGCTAAAAGACGCGCTTCTGGTGGTGCGCTGCGTGATGGCATGTTGGAAATCGATTTTTTGCCGTTAGAACCAGCTTTAGAAACAACAGAAGCAGCGCCCAGCGAATAAATTCGGAGGCGACAAATTCCAAGTTGGCCTACGTTATTATGCTTGGCCAAAACAGCGGTCACTGTTTCTTCCCAGTGGTGCATTATTTGCTATGTGAGTTGTAGATCGGCTACCTCCAACCATTGATTGTTTTGAGTGGCGATTGTGCCCCATTTGAAACGGCCGTTTGCCGTCGCCACCAAAAATTGATTATCAATCCAACACACAAATCCCAGCGGCCCCTTGGGGCTGAATGGTGTTTGTAAAACCACCTCCTCATCAACCTTAAACGTACACCCATCAGCTTGCCAACCAAGTTCATAGGTGTGCCATGCATGCATGGGCAGTTGAATATCAGTATGGCTGATGCCCATACGGCGCTGCATCGCTGGCCATAAGCGCCGTCGCCACTTGGCAGGTTGGTTTAACAACAGCAGTAGTGGTGCAATTGGCAGCATGACTAAGGCGTGACTTGTTGCTGCATCCATCGTAGCTGCAAACCAACCATGCCCAGTTTCGGGTGGTGCAAATGGCAGATGATTGGGCTTTGAGGCAAAGAAAAACCAGGCAGCCTGTGGCAATGCTGGCCAGCGTGTTGTTGGAGCTCCCCAAGGTGCATTCCAAAAACCAAAACCGGCTGTACCTATGAGTTCATTTGCAGGGTGTGAAAAACGTGCACGCAATTGCATTTGCGCACCTGGCTGCCATGGATTTCTTTTGCGAGATGGGAAACGGCCGTTGTTGACTAAACCATAATCATCAATTTGTGCATTTGCATAACCCGCACTGGTCTGGT
>CAYGMR010000302.1:1115-7449 GCA_964350725.1 uncultured Ardenticatenaceae bacterium
AACTTTCGCATCTCCATACTACCACTACCTTTGCAGTTTTTTCTTTTTGACATGGATTATCACGAATTAACACAGATTATGCATTAAATCCGTGAAACCCTGCGCGAATCTGTGGCCGAAAATTACAATTATCTACTTAATCGGGTATAATTACACTCCGAGTTTGGCACGCTGCCAAACAAAATTAAATTGGATATGGTTCATAATTAGCACAAGTATCTTTACAAATTTCCACCACGCAGTCGTGATTTCTAAAACGCGTAATTGACGGCGTGATTTCCAAATCACGACTACAAATTGTAAAGGAAATACGTGACTTTTTGAACCATATGTGAGAAAGTAATTTTAGGAAAAACTAAATGGAAATAACCTGGTACGGATTAAGCTGCTTCCGCATAACTGAACGTAAACACTCTACTATTGTCACCGATCCTTATACGGCAAAATATGGCCTGACAGAACTGAAGCTTAAAGCGGATGTTGTCACCGTTAGCCATGCAGCACGCGGCCACAACTATCTAAGTGCCGTGACCGGGCGCGAACACGTTCTTGATGGCCCCGGTGAATATGAAATTGGTGGTGTTTTTGTGACCGGTATTGCTACATTCCACAAACAAACTGGTGAACGCAATGTTGTCTTCGTTTTTGACTTTAATGGTCTGACGGTTGCCCACCTAGGTGACATGCAAGAAGTTCCCACGCAAAAACAGATTGAAGCTTTAGAGCAGGTCAATATCTTGTTAGTACCCGTTGGTGGTGGTAATAGTTTGAATGCTTCGCAAGCCTCGGAATTAGTATCGATGTTAGAACCAGACATCGTTGTGCCTATGCATTATGGATTGCCGGGGTTGAAGGTTAAACTTGACGATGTAGATAGATTTTTGAAAGAGATGGGCGTCACCGAAGTGGAAGAAAAATCAAGTCTAAAGATAACCAGCAGCACATTTGCCGAGGGTACCGAGACAGTATTGTTGTCGCCTAAAATATAATGCCAACTAAATTATTGATGCGCTGGGATGTACGCCCAGAAAAAGAATCTGAATATTTTGAATACCTTGTGCATGAATTTATCCCTGGTTTAAACAAACTAGGGATTGCTGAGATCCAGGTGTGGTATACAGCCTATGGCGATTGTGAACAAAAATTGGCTGAAGGCATTACAGATACACCTGAAAAAATGTTAGCAATTCTGGACAGCAATAAATGGTATGCATTATTGGATAAGCTCGAAAATTTTGTGGTTGATTTTAACTACAAGATAATTGCTGCCACAAAAGGATTTCAGATTTAAACGAAAAAATAGTATGGTTCTGTCGCTCGTGGCTTAACTCTGGGTTGAGCCAACATTTATCCACGCATAACGCAAATAAGTCACCCAATAAAAAAAGCTTGTATGCGCACATACAAGCTTTTAAATAACTCATTTTACTTGAAAGCAATTACTTGGATTTTTCTTTTGCTTTTGCTGAGTCTTTCTTTTCTTTGGGTTTGTTTCCAGATGTGCCCTTATCGTCAGAACTTGAAGTTTTGTCGCTGCTACGGGAACTTGTTGATGTACTCTTTGCCCCACGGTTGTCAGTCACATAAAAGCCACTACCTTTAAAAACCACACCAACATTGCCGACTACACGACGGAGATCTCCGTCACAATTTGGACATTTGGTTAATGGTTTATCGGTGAAGCGTTGGCGTGTATCGAATTCATGATCACAATTGTTGCATCTGTACGTATAAATTGGCATCTTATCATAAAACCTTTATTTCATAAGCTAACTGTTATTGTATCTAGCGCCAGACTATTTGCCAACCTGTGCAAATGTTTTTCAAACAGTTTCGTTTTTTGACAGAGTTTATGGCCTGAATTGTTCTGGATTAACAACGGCCGTTTCCTGTGAAACCGTAAAATAATTGTTGAGTGCATAATGCATTAACGGTATGATCAATTGCCCAACCTGATCTGAAATATCTTCATAACAGCAGCCCACGCCTAGATTCCAAATAGCGGCTCCCTTCACTTGTGGATAGGCAGCCATTAATTCTGAAGCCCAAGCGATGTCGCGCATGGCATCATTTTTTGAAGGGCTGTCGGCGTATTCCCAGCCCCATTCAGTGATCAGAATGGTTGGTCGTGGGATTCCATTTTCATCGGCAATACGTAATAATTCTTGGAAACGGCCGACTTTGTATGGATATTCATGGGCTATGTCAGTTTTGATGTAGCTGTATTCGTGTAATGCGATGGCCAATTTGTCTGGATTTTCACCTGCCAATCGTAAAAAAGCGAGCATGGATGGTTCTTGCCATTGCTCAGGTTCTGGCTCGCCAGATGCCCAGCCAAAGGCAGCCCAGCGATAGCCATCAGCCATTGATAAGCGTGCTGTTTCGAGGGCAAATTGCCCAAACCATTCGGCGCGCGTGCGATCGACTTCGTTGAGTGTTTCAATCCAAACCAGGCTGGGATCAAGTTCTGGTGGGAATTTATCACGATGTTCTTCCCAATGGAGCTGGGCGGCTTGCTGTGGGGGTAATTCATACAATGGCACACCGCCAGTCGAACGATAGACAAGTGTGTGCGGCACGCCACTGGCTTTCATGAGCTCTTGTGCGCGGTAGAGCGGCTCTGCATTATCGACAGTTTTGATGAACACCGGCACACCAGCAGCATCAAGATTTTGCATCCATTCATCTAAAATATCGCGGTTTTCGTGCAGTGTGACATGGAATCCCATTTTGACGAAGCCTATATCCTGGCCGTTTGCTTGTAAATCATTGCGTATTGCCTCGAAATCTAAGGCTGGTACGGCCGTTGCTGTGGCCTCAGCCGCTACCACGGGGGGCACTGGTGAAGCTCCTTGGCTCGAACTAATTGGCATATAAACAATATTGGCGCCGCTTTTCGATGGATCAGGAGTTGTTTGTGGATTCGGTATGGATTGAGGTGTAGCTGTCAAGTTCCCTGGATATCCTTCAGGCAGGGGGGTGTCGCGAAAGGATTCGGATCCAGGATAAGCTGAATCAGATGATTGTGATTCTGTGATTGGTAAAGCTAAGGTTGGGACAGGCGGCATTTCATTATTTGGTGTAGCGGTAAATACGGCCGTATCTACAAGCCCTTGCTCTGCGATGGTCACAGTTGGCGTGTCAGGATTGACTGGTTTGTCTGAATTACAGGCAGAAATCACTAATCCGATCAATAATAAAAATGGCCCCCATCTGGGGAAAAAACGATGCATTTTGCTTCGCATAGATACCTCTGTGGCTGTCAAAAATGGTCAGCCAGAATACGCATCCTAATCCCCCAGCATATGATCGTCAACGTGAAACGGCCGTCTTCACGGTAAATGTTAATGCTGTGTTGTGATCTAGTTTACTGGTAAATCAACCAAATTTTGTTAGAGTATTAACGTTATTAAACTAACAAGTTGTGAAGTTGCAGAGTTACAAAGTTGCAGGTGAAATGACCTTTGACTTTGCTGCTTTTTCCCTTTGCAACGCCTAACTAAAAGGACACCTTGATGTTTCAAAAAGGAACATTGTTTGTCGTGGGTCTGCTGCTGTTACTAACCATCACAGCATGTCAAGGCACGCAAACTGAACCAACGAATTTGCCGTTAGAAGCGTGCCAGCTAAATGGCGAAGTGACGGCGCTTTGTGGCACATTGACCGTGCCAGAAAACCGAGAGGCAGCAGATTCACGCACCATCGATCTAAATATCGCGGTACTGCCCGCAACAAACAGCATCATCGAGGACGACCCCTTGTTTATGCTAGCTGGTGGCCCAGGACAAGCTGCAACAGAAGCTTATCCGTTGACTTTGTCTTGGTTGGAGGATATCAATTCAACCCGTGACATCGTGTTATTTGACCAGCGCGGCACAGGAGCGTCGGCTGGGTTTAGTTGTGCTGTCCTTGAAGATGAAAACCTCGAATCAGAAAACGTGGGCAGTGCAGAATTTGTGGCGTTGATGCAGACTTGTGCTGAACAATTAGCTGAGAATGCTGACCTCACTCAATATACGACAGATGATCATATCGCAGACCTGGATGCTGTGCGTGCAGCCTTGGGGTATGACCAAATCAATTTGTATGGCGCGTCGTATGGCACACGGGCCGCCATGACGTATGCACGGCGCTATCCCCAACAGGTTCGCACTTTGATTTTGGACTCTGTTGTTGGCCCAGAATTGATCCTCTTTCAACAAATGCCACGCGATGGTCAACGTGCTTTAGAGATGTTGTTTGCACGTTGCGCTGCTGATACCGATTGTCAGACTCATTTCCCTGAACTTGAGCAAGAATATGCAGATTTATTAGACCGTCTTGCGACAGAACAAGAAATCTCTTTCACACATCCGCTCAGTGGTGAAGAGGTTGATTTAGTCTTGACCCAGGATTTATTTAGCAATTACATCTACAATATTTTATACAGTACCGATTTGGTATCCTTATTACCCCTGCTGATTCATGAAACATATACAAATGGCGATTTTTCCCCTTTGATCACGCAAGCTTTTATGGTTGGTGATTCAGCTGGTGTAAATATTGGCCTGCTGTACACGGTGACATGTGCGGAAGATGCCCCTTTTATTGATATGGATGTCGCTCGCGCATTACAAGCAGAGACCGATTTTGGTTTGCGTGCGGCTGATTTTGTAGAGATTTGTGCGGCGTGGCCAGAAACGGCCGTTGCCGACGACCTACATCAACCTTTCATAACCGACGTTCCCACCTTACTGCTTTCTGGTGAAGCGGATCCTGTCACGCCGCCAAGCTATGCCGAATCTGTGGCTGCTAACTTGCCCAACAGTTTGCATCTGGTTGTGCCCCAATTTGGACATGGCAATTTGGGCGTAGGCTGCATCCCTAAAATTGCCGCACAATTTATCAACGACGGCACCCTTTCGGACTTAGAGACCGATTGTGTTGCCGACATCCAACCGGCTCCATTTTTCACTACCTTTGCCGGACCAGAGCCATGAATCGATAATAGACTCGTTATTAACGAAATAGACGAAAGACAGAGGTGGAATGATCATTTTTCCCCTTTGTCCTTGGTCTTTCGTCAATCATTACCATTACTATGATCCAAGTTACTGACCTATCCAAAGCATTTAACCAAGTACAAGCCGTGCAAAACATTTCGTTTTCGGCGCCTGATGGCATGATAACGGGTTTGTTAGGGCCGAATGGCGCTGGCAAATCAACCAGTATGCGCCTCATCGCGGGGTTGTTAGAACCGGATACCGGCAGCGCCACCATCGACGGTTTTGACACACATGGGCAGCGCATTCAGGCGCAGCAGCGTATTGGGGTTTTACCTGATAAGCGTGGTCTTTATCAACGTTTGACTGCGCGTGAGAATATTCGCTATTACGGCCGTTTACATGGCTTAGGCGGTTCTGAATTAGAAAAGCGTATTGACGGTTTGTTGCAGCTTCTGGATATGGGCGACATCGCCGACCGTCAGACCGAAGGCTTTTCAACTGGCGAGCAAGTTAAGGTGGCGATTGCACGCGCACTGGTGCACGAACCGCAAAATGTGGTGTTAGATGAACCCACTTCTGGCTTGGATGTGATGAGCACACGTGTGATGCGCCAAGCGATCCGACGCCTGCGTGATGAGGGCAAATGTATTTTGTTTTCGAGCCATGTGATGCAAGAAGTGGCGCTGTTGTGTGAAAATATCGTCATCATCGCCAACGGCCGTATCCGTGAAGAAGGCTCGCCAGAGGCGTTACGAAAAATCACGGAGCAAGACAATCTTGAAGATGCATTTGTGACCTTGATTGGCACAAAAGAAGGCTTAAAATAATTGACAATTAACAATTGCCAATTGTCAATTGGTAATTTTACTACGGATGATAAATCAAATTTGGACTGTTCTACGTAAAGAATTTTTAGATAACTTTCGTGATAAACGTGCGATGTTTAATGCGCTGTTTACTGTGTTGTTTAATCCCATTCTGTATATTTTTCTTTTTGGTTTTATAAATCGCAGCTTTTCGGATCAGGCAGAACGGCCGTTGCAGTTGCCTATCGTTGGTAATGAAAACGCGCCTAATTTGGTACTCTACCTTGAACAACATAATGTCATTGTTCTGCCTGCGCCGGATGATCCAGAAACGGCCGTACGTGACGGCGAGTTTGATGCAGTGTTGATCATTCCCGCGGAGTACGGCGATAACTTTGGTGCTGGTCGTCCGGCTGAGGTTCAACTGATTGTTGACGAAACCAACCAGGGTTCCTCGGTTGCGGTTAGGCGTGTGCGCAATCTGCTTGGTCAATACAGCGGCCAAATTGGTGGAATGCGTTTGCTGGCGCGTGGCATTAGCCC
>CAYGMR010000303.1:0-7427 GCA_964350725.1 uncultured Ardenticatenaceae bacterium
TCTGGATTAATTTAATTTTGGCATTTTTCAACTTGATTCCAGTGCCACCTTTGGATGGATACAAAATCTTAATTGCCATTCTCCCAGTTGAAATGGCGTATCAATTACGGCCATTAGAACGGTATGGCTTCATTATTTTGATTGCTTTGTTATTTTTGCTACCAAGGGCGGGTATTGATGTATTGGGTACATTGGTGATGGCACCGGCTTCACAAGTTATGTCACTATTGGTAACTTAAGCGGATAATGTTGTGGGGACACTTTACCGTGCAAAACAATTTTTTCAGACAATAACGGCTAATCCACTTGCGCCAGATGCTCAAAATCAAATAGATGCTCTGTTAACCCCCAAGGAAGTTGATTTATTCAACCGTTATTCGCATAGCGATGGACAACATGCTTATCGTGTTTTGTGCACTTTACAACAGGCAGGCCATACCCAAACTGATTTATTGAAAGCCGCACTCTTGCATGATATTGGCAAAACTTGTGTGGATTTATCTGTGTGGGATCGAATTATTGCGGTTTTAGGCATGAAATTATTCCCACATAAAGCAAAGCGGTGGGGAGCAGGTGCGGTGGAGAGTTGGCAACGGCCGTTTGTGGTCAAAGCACAACATGCAGCCTGGGGAGCAGAAATGGCTGCCGCAGCTGGTTGTAAAACCCCAACCGTTAACCTAATCCGTAGACATCAGGATATAATATCTTCGCGACCCGAAAGCGAAGAGGATAAATGGCTAGCCTTGTTGCAATGGGCTGACGACCAAAGTTGATTGTAAGGAATAAGGATCAGGGCGTAAGGAGATGTGCCATTGCCTGACGAACTTCTACACGCACCGGTTTTAGCACACGAGGCACCATGCCACGGCACGGTACCGGTCGGCTGAGCTCACGCCGAAGCCATCAAATGAATGAAAACTTGTAGCCCGATTTTGCAAATCGGGTGGCGATTTGCATAATCACCCTGCATTTATAGAAGGAGAACATCAAATAATGAAAACGAGTACAGTCACCATTATTGGACTTGATCAGATCGGACTGTCCATTGCCGCTGCCTTAAAAAAAGGGCCCATGGACCTAAATATTATCGGCCATGATAAAAACCAGAACCATATCAAACAAGCCGTACAAATGGAAGATGGGCCGGATAAAATTGAAAGTAATTTGCCGCGTGCAGCTGCCGCCGGTGATATTATCATTTTATCCTTGCCGTTTACTCAGGTTGAGTCGACTTTGCAGGTCATTGCAGATGATATTCAGGAACATACATTGGTCATTGATTTAGGTAAAGTCAAAGGTCCTGGCATAAAATGGGCTAAGAAATATTTGTGGCAAGGTCATTATATTGGGGCACGACCGATTTTTGCCGCCGATCAATTTTTGCAGGATAGTGATTATGTCAGCGCAGATCTGTTCAAAAATAGTGCTTTTTGTGTGACACCTTCTGCAGATGTCGATCCGCAAGCTGTGGAAACGGCCGTAAACTTCGGTCGCCTTTTGGGTGCGCAACCCTACTTTTTGGACCCAATGGAATATGATAGTTTGGTGCAAGGTGTTGAAACCTTACCTGGTTTACTGGGCGCGGCTATGTTTAGTGCCTTGCATAAATCTACTGGTTGGCGAGACATGCTGCGATTTGCTGACCGCTCTTTTGCAATGACCACATCACCACTCGCTGAAGATGCTTCCAATTTGGCGGCCTTGGCGCTCAATGACAAATTAGCCACGCTGCGGTGGCTTTCGGCGGTGATGGATGAGCTGAAAGGACTGCAACGTTGGATATATGATGCTGATACCGACTCTTTAGCCGCTCTGTTGGATACCATGCAAATCGATCGTGAACAATGGCTGCATGACCGCAAACAAAATAATTGGATTGAAGGTAAACAAGAACCAATTGTTGGATTTGGTTTAGGTGAACGTATGTTGGGTAGTTTTCTACAGCAGCGTGTAAATAAAAAGAATTGATTTTAAACAAATCAATTGTTTGCCCCGTTATTCAAAGGTTACATGGAGGACACTGGAGAGGGTAAGGAAAGAAACGTTTTTACCGACAGTTTAGTGAAACAAAAAACTCCAAAAACTCTGTGAAGTTCCGTGTCTTCTCTGTAAGCTCCGTGAAACCGTGAAATTCGTGGCAAAATTTTTATGTCTCAACAAACATCACCTTCATCACCAAGACCATACCATATCCTCATGATTGCCCCGACCTCCTTTTTTAGTGATTATGGCGGTCATATTCGTATTCTCGAAGAGACGCGAACCTTACAGGCAATGGGGCATCATATCACCATCGTTACCTATTATAAAGGGAGCGACATGCCTGGTCTTGACATTTGCCGCACCGCTCCACTGCCGTGGCGTACAGATTATGAAGTGGGGTCATCACGCCATAAATTAGCCTTTGATGTGTACTTGGCCGTTTTAGCCCTGCGGGTGGGGAGACGTATAAAGCCAGATATCATTCATGGCCACATGCACGAAGGTGCACTGATTGGAGGCCTTTTGGCACGTTTGCTGCGAATACCTATGGTATTTGATTTTCAAGGCAGTCTCACTGCCGAGATGGTTGATCACAAATTTCTTAATCCAAACGGCCGTATCTACTCGTTAGTTTTGCGCTTAGAAAGATTCATTAGTGCTAAACTGCCGGCTGCAGTTTTGACAAGTTCCCTACAGGCCAGGCAATTATTAGAAACACAGTTTCAAGTTGATCCCAACATAATTTTCCCATTGCCAGATTGCGCTGATATTGATCAGTTTCGCCCTGACTTGTTAACGGCCGTTGAAAAAAATCAAATGCGGCGACAACTAAAAATTCCCGCAGGCCGACCGATCATTGCCTATCTGGGTCTTCTAACCAATTATCAAGGCATTCCCCACCTAATCGAGGCAGCTGTGGGCCTCAAGGCCGCACATATTGACGCACACTTCCTTATCATGGGTTATCCCAATGTTGATTATTACCGCAAAATGGCCCAGGAAAATGGTGTTGCCGATAGAGTGACATTCACCGGCAAGGTTGAATATCGTGATGCCCCCAAATATCTATCCCTAGGTAATATTGCGGTCGCGCCCAAAATATCAACGACTGAAGGCAGTGGAAAGCTGTTGAATTATATGGCACTTGCTCAACCGGTTGTGGCTTATGATACGGCCGTGCATCGTGAATATCTTTCTGATTTAGGCATATATGCGCCACCAGGCGATATTGAGGCATTCACAAAATGCCTCGCTGATTTACTAGCCGATCCATCAGAATGGGACTGCTTAGGCAGAAAATTACGCCAACGAGCCCAAACCCATTACAGTTGGCAAGCTGCTGGTCATAAAATCGTAAATGTTTATGAAAATCTAATTTGACAAGCAGTTTACGAAGACATATAATGAGGGTTCGCGCATTTATATATGCGCGACCTGTTTGCATGTGTTGTGACAGGTGGAGTTGAGGTAGATATATAAGGGTACCACAAGTTTGTTACCCTCTTTTTCGTGGAAATTTCTAATTCCGGGTTTTTTAGCAGTTTATATTATATAAGAAGGGAGCAATTCCATTACTGCACGCCCATTGGTTATAGGTAAACCGTGGAAAACATTTAAAATCAAATGTGTTGGATCTCCACAGCTTCCTCAAGGATTTGCTGATTATTTCCAACAAGTGATTCTATTGTTCTCTACCAATTTCCTAACCGTCCAGACCCCGAAGACTTTATTAATTGTTGTCTTTGTGGTCATTTTTCATATATAGGTGAGAAATATATGCCCAAGAAAAGACCAGTCAAATCTTATGCCCGTACAATAAATCCTTTGGAATTACCTTCCTTGATTGATATTCAGTTAGATTCTTTTGCTAACTTTATTGATGAAAGTCTATCTGAGTTATTTCAGGAAATATCACCCATTGAAAGTTTTAATGGCGATCTCAAACTGTTTTTCCCATGTAATTTGCCAGAGGTAGAAGGATTTGACCTGAAGTATTGGTTTGGCGAACCTAAATACAGTGTTGATGAATGTGTTGAGCGTGATATGAGTTATGCCGCACCAATGAATGTGCGTGTGTTGCTTTATAGCCAAGACCTAGATCAACCTATCGTTCAGGACATTTTTATGGGGGACTTCCCCTTGATGACACCTGCTGGCACCTTCATTATTAACGGTACCGAACGTGTTGTCGTTTCCCAGTTGATTCGTTCCCCCGGTGTGTATTTTGAAATCGAGGAAGAACGTACGACGGGCCGCCCGCTGGCGATGGGTAAGCTAATCCCTGATCGTGGCGCGTGGATGGAGTTTGAAACGCGTAAAACTGATTATTTGACGATCAAGTTTAATCGTAAGCGCACTGTCCCGATTACCTTGTTCTTGCGTGCCTTGGCAGCAATTGATGATCGTTTGGGTAATTCGCTGCTGCATGATGGTAGTGATGAGGAACTTCTGGCGCTGTTTGAAGATGTCGATACAAATGGCGAGCATCTTTACATTCAGGGTAGTATTGAGCAAGAGCCGCCATGGGACCCTGATAAATCTTTGCCGGAACAAGCGTTGGTCGAGTTCTACAAACGTATGCGCCCTGGCGATCCGCCAACATTAGACAATGCGCGCCAATATTTAGAAGAGCAATTGTTTGATCCGCGCCGTTATGATTTGGCAAAAGTTGGCCGTTACAAATTAAACAAACGGCTGAATCTTAATGGAATCGTACCGTTGACGCATCGCACAATGACACAACAAGATCTTGTGCGCCTCATCCGTCGCATGATCGAGATTAACAATGGGCAAGCGGGTCCTGATGATATTGATCATCTTGGCAATCGTCGTATCAAAACTGTTGGCGAACTGTTGCAAGCGAAGTTACGTGTTGGATTGCGTCGCATGGAACGAGTTGTGCGTGAACGTATGTCAATTCGTGAAAGCGATAAATTGACCCCCGTAGGTTTAATCAATATTCGTCCTGTGGTTGCTTCGATTCGTGAGTTCTTTGGCAGCTCACAGCTAAGCCAATTTATGGAACAAGCCAATCCGTTGGCAGAACTGACCCATAAACGTACCCTTTCGGCATTAGGGCCGGGTGGTTTGCGCCGTGAGCGGGCTGGTTTCGAGGTGCGTGATGTCCATCATAGTCATTACGGCCGTATCTGCCCGATTGAAACACCGGAAGGTCCGAATATCGGGTTGATTGGTCGTTTGGCGACATACGGCCGTGTCAACCGCTATGGGTTCATCGAAACACCGTACCGCCGTGTACGCAGCACCATGGCTGTGGATAATGAAGAGTTGAACGGCCGTATAATCTTCAAGAATATTGTCGATCCGGATACAGGCGAAATTATTGCAACGAAAGGCGAGGAGATCACAGCAGATCAGATTGCTACTTTGAAAGCTGCTGGCATCGAGGAAGTCGAAGTCACTCCCTATGTGACTAGCGAAATCTCCTACATGTCTGCTGACGAAGAAGACAATTACACAATTGCCCAGGCAAATGCAAAGTTGGATGATTTAAACCAATTTGTAGATGCACGGGTATCTTCGCGCCGCAATCAGCAGTTCCGTTTTGCCTCCATTCAACGTATTGATTATATGGATGTAGCGCCACGCCAAATTGTGGGTGTTTCTGCTGCATTGATTCCTTTCTTGGAGCATGACGATGCAAACCGCGCACTTATGGGCTCAAACATGCAGCGTCAAGCAGTGCCCTTATTGCAACCGCATGTACCGATTGTGAGTACAGGCATGGAGCTACAAGCCGCCCGCAATTCGGGTCAGGTTGTGATTGCACGCGAACCGGGTGAAGTGATCAGTGTTACTGGCAATAAAGTTGTTGTTGTCGGTGATGCCGGCCCACAAGAATATAACCTACGTAAATATAATCGCTCCAATCAAAGCACCTGTATCGACCAGCGCCCAGTTGTAGAAAAGGGGCAACGTGTTGAGAAAGGTGAAGTTTTGGCTGATAGTTCCTCGACCAGATATGGCGAGTTGGCTTTAGGCCAAGATGTATTGATTGCTTTCCTTTCTTGGGAAGGTGGCAATTACGAAGATGCGATTTTGGTTAGTGAACGCTTGGTTCGCAATGACCTCTTCACCTCTGTGCATATCGAAAAACACGAAGTTGAAGCACGCGACACGAAATTGGGCCCTGAAGAAATCACCTATGATATCCCCAACGTGAGCGAAGACGCACTCAAAGATTTAGACGAACGTGGCATTATCCGCGTTGGCGCTGATGTTACTGAAAACGATATTCTCGTTGGTAAAATCACACCCAAGGGTGAAAAAGAACTAAGTCCCGAAGAAAAATTGTTACGTGCTATTTTTGGTGATAAAGCGCGTGAAGTAAAAGATTCAAGTTTGCGGTTGCCACATGGCGCACGCGGTAAGGTTGTTGATGTGCAAGTATTTGACCGTCAGCATGACCGTGATTTGCCTGCTGGTGTCGAGACAATGGTACGCGTTAGCGTTGCCCAACGCCGTAAATTGAGTGAGGGCGATAAAATGGCTGGTCGTCATGGCAATAAAGGTGTTATCTCCAAGGTTGTCCCCATTGAAGATATGCCCCATTTGGATGACGGCACACCAATTGACATTATTCTCAGCCCGCTAGGTGTACCAGGGCGTATGAATATCGGCCAGGTTTTGGAAACCCATTTGGGTTGGGCTGCCCATCGACTTGGTTTCCGTGCGGTTACGCCCGTGTTTGATGGCGCTAGTGAGCGCGAGATTTCTGGTGAATTAGCACGCGCTTGGTTGATTGACCGCGCCTGGGCTGTAGCTTCAGAGTGGGCGTGGGATTGGATCCATGAAGCCGATTATGATACTGAAATCTTACGCAGCGATGGCGAGGTCCGGCGTTTGTTCATTGAAGCTTGGCTTGGTGAAGAAGGGTATGACGTCGGCCGCTTAGAGGTGGATGAAAACTTTGCCCGTTTCGCGGTTGCCAAAGAGTGGCTGCGCAGCCTCGAGATTGATCCAGATAAGGTGTTTGCACCCCAAATCAGCTTGCGTAAAGACGAGTGGGTCGAACTGCATGAAACTGCTATCGAAGTTTGTGCGCGTGAATGGTATGCATTGATGCTGGAGAAGTATGGTGAGTTTTTGCCTGAAGAAGCACATGTAGATACGGCAACGACAGAATTGGCCGAGTTAGAAAAACTGGCTAGTTTAATCACGACATATTCGCATATCCCGTTGCCTTATTTAGGAAAAGAGCGTTTGATTGACGGTAAGTCAGGACAGTCCTTTGACCAACCGGTTACTGTAGGTATCCTGCATATGCTGAAATTGGCACATCTTGTCGAAGACAAGGCACATGCACGTTCCACTGGTCCGTACTCGCTTGTGACGCAGCAGCCTTTGGGTGGTAAAGCTCAATTTGGCGGGCAGCGTTTTGGTGAAATGGAGGTGTGGGCACTTGAAGCTTATGGCGCTGCACA
>CAYGMR010000304.1:0-2249 GCA_964350725.1 uncultured Ardenticatenaceae bacterium
GCACATTTTCCAATACTGACACGGTAGGGAAGATGTTGGTGATTTGAAAGGAACGGCCGATACCCAAATGGGCTGTTTTATGCACTGGAAAACGTGTGATATCCTGCCCCTTGAAAATGACCTTGCCGCTTGTCGGGGCCAAATTACCGCTCAGCAAATTAAAAAACGTCGTCTTGCCAGCCCCATTTGGCCCGATAATCGAATGCAACGTTTGCGCTTTCACCTGCATCGTGACATCGGCGACAGCTACCAACGCGCCAAACTCACGCCGCAAACTTTCTGTCCGCATAATAATGTCGCTACTCATCCAACCTCCAAGTGCGGAATGCAGAATGCGGAATGCGGATTGTGATTATTCCGCATTCCGAAATCCGCACTCCGCATTCTATTTACTCGCCGCTCAAACTGCCAATCGCAAGGTCGCCACAACGATCTTGCATGTCTTCTGGTAGGAGACAGGGCACATCAGGCCGGTTTGTCTCGACGGCTTCAAAAAACTTAAACTCAGGATCATCAACATTGGTTAGCTCGACGATATACATATCTTGAATGGCCACGTGATCCTCGGGACGAATGTAAATCGTGCCTTTGGGGCCTTCAAACTCGATACCTTCCATCGCCGCAAGCAGAGCTGCGCTCGAAGCGTCACCGCCAGTCGTACGCAAGGCATTGGCGATTAACAAGGCTGCATTCATCGCATCGGCATCGAATAAGTCGGGCGGTGTGCCATCATTTTCGGTAGTTTTTGCGACCAGCCAATCGTTGACTTCATTGTCGGGCTGCGTGTAATGATAGAGAATGCCGCTGGTTGAGCCAATCGCATCAGCGAAGAAGACGGGCATAACCGCATTGTCTACGAAACCGGATGCCAGCGCCATTTCATCCAACACACCCAATTCCCGCGCCGCTTGCATCATCGGCACAAAACCACCACCGGCCCAGGTGACCAGGAAGGCTTCGGCGCCGGAGTCTAGGATTTGTTCCATGTATGGGGTGAATTCGGTTGTGTCGGCAGGAGCGAAGATGTCGTCAGCTACGAATTCGCCGCCGAAGAGCATACAAGCATCGCGGAAAGCTGTCGCGCCACCATAACCAAAGGAATAATCGGGGGCGATTTGTACGAATGTGTCATATTCATCGACCAGATATTCACAGATATTGACAGCATCCTGGTAATTGTTACGGCTGGTGCGGAAGGTGTATTCATTGAAGTTGACACCAGTGATGTCGTTGGCGGCGGCTGGAGCCACAATCAGCGGAATCTCATTTTCACGTGCTAATTCTTGTAAGGTGGCGGTTGCGCCAGAGCTGACAGTGCCGACCAATATATCAACGCCTTCGACTTCAATAAGTTCGCGGGCGACAGTGGCGGTATTTTCGGGATTACTCTGATCATCGCGGATGTAAACTTCAACTTCACATTCGTCCAGTTGATATTTAAGCAGATTGTCTTCGATGGCTTCGGCGGCTGCGCCTGTGGCATATTCAAGGCCGTAGGGGAAGCTGCGCAGAATATGTGCGCCGTAGATGCCGAGTGCGCCCGTTGCATCGGTGATCAGCCCAACTTTGACTGGTTCTTCACAAACGGCCGTTCCCATTTCAGCAGCGGCCGTTTCTTCTTCAGCGCCATCTGGTTCAGCTTGCAAACTTTCCAAACTCAAGGCGCCAATGGGCAAATCGCCACAACGATCTTGCATCTCTTCTGGTAAGAGACAAGGTACATTGGGACGGTTGGTGGTCACGGCTTCAAAATATTTGAACTCCGGATCATCTACATTGTCGAGCTTGACGATATACATATCTTGGATGGCAACATGGTCTTCAGGACGAATGTAGATCGTGCCTTTGGGGCCTTCAAACTCAATGCCTTCCATGGCGCTGATTAGCGCGTCGGCACTGGCATCGCCGCCAGTTTTATCCAGGGCTGAGGTCAGCAGCAAGGCCGCATTCATCGCGTCAGCATCGAATAAGTCGGGGAACGTTTCGTGCTGCGCTTGTACCTGTTCTACCAGCCAATCGTTGATTTCATTGTCGGGCTGCGTGTAATGATAGAGGATGCCGCTGGTCGAACCAATCGCATTCGAGAAAAAGACGGGCATCACCGCGTTGTCAACGAAGCCGGAGGCTAATGCCATTTCATCCAGCACACCTAGTTCTTGGGCGGCCTGCATCATCGGCACAAAGCCACCGCCGGCCCATGTGACCAGAAAGGCCTCTGCGCCGGAATCAAGAATTTGTTCCATGTAAGG
>CAYGMR010000304.1:2259-7418 GCA_964350725.1 uncultured Ardenticatenaceae bacterium
GTGGTATCGGCAGGTGCAAAGATGTCGTCGGCTACGAACTCGCCACCGAAGAGCGTACACGCATCACGGAAAGCGGTTGCGCCCCCATAACCGAAGGAGTAGTCGGGTGCGATCTGCACAAATGTATCGTATTCATTGACCAGATACTCGCAGATGTTGACGGCGTCTTGGTAGTTGTTGCGGCTCGTGCGGAAGGTGTATTCGTTGAAGTTGATGCCGGTCATGTCGTTGGCTGCTGCCGGGGCGACGATCAATGGAATTTCGTTTTCACGCGCCAACTCTTGCAAAGTAGCGGTTGCCCCAGAGCTAACGGTGCCGACGAGTACATCGACGTTTTCAATTTCAATCAATTCACGACCGACGGTGGCGGTGTTTTCGGGATTGCTTTGGTCGTCGCGCACGTAGACTTGGATTTCACAGCCATTGTACATGTAGCTAGTGTAGCCATCCATTTCTTCACCGGCTGCACCGGTGGCATATTCCAAACCTAAGGGGAAGCTGCGCAGGATATGCGCCCCATAGATGCCTAGTGCGCCGGTGGCATCGCTAATCAGACCGACTTTGATGGGCTCTTCACAAGCCATTTCCATCATTTCTTCGGATTCGGCCGTTTCTTCTTCTGCTGTCGGTTCTTCTGCGGCTTCCTCTGCTGCTGGTTCTTCAGTGGCTTCTTCAGCGGGTGCAGCTTCTTCTTGGGCGGGGGCTTCTTCTGCGGCATCATCTGTTGCAGGTTCGCTGCCACCACAAGCGGCTAACACAAAGACGAATGCCAACAAAACAGTGAACAGTATAAATAATCGATTATGCTTTTTCATTTGTTTGATCTCCTCCAAAATAATAATCCTTTAAAGCTCTAGTTATTATGTCAATTAGTATTGACGCTTAGATTTTCTTTTTATTGGTTTATTTATGCAATAAATTGACCTCCATAGATATCTGTTTGAATCTGTTGCTAAATCTCTAAATCTTTGACGAACACGAATGTGTTGCCTTGGTAAACAATTTTGTTATCAAAGTTTTTACATATTGCCTTCAAATTGACGAGGTGTTTTCTGGACACTGACGTATGATTTCGACAACGGCCGTTTCTGCATCAATTCCTGACGATAAATTTTCAATCCTGTGCGGTGAACCCTAAAAAGGTTTGTTTCTTTTCTGCGTCGCCACGATCAATAAAAGTCACTTTTAAGGGCGTGCCGATTTTTATGTTTTCGGGATCGTTGCCATCTAGACCCAGAATTTGGGCAGATATTTTAGGCCCTTCGGCCAGCTGTACGATGCCGGAAAGATAGGGGTTTTTGCGATCATAACCGGCTTCAACCATAGCTGGTGCGCCGATGTGAACGGCCGTAAACGCCACCAACTGCCCATCCCCCGATAACTCAACCCATTCCATATCCGTGCTAAAAGTTTTGGGACACATAGGACGTGGCGGTACAAATAACTCGCCAGTCTGTTTGCACCGTGCCCCCATAAACCGCTTCGCATTCAAAAAAGCTTGAAAAGATGTGTGTGTGAACCCTTTTTCATCCATATCTGTTAATCCCTTTGATAAATATGCACAACGGCCGTTTGCCCCGTGCCACCAACGTTATGGGTTAAGGCGATATCGACATCGCGGTCAACTTGACGTTTACCTGCGCGACCCCGCATCTGTTTGAAGATTTCAACCGCTTGTCCCGTGCCGGAAGCACCTACCGGATGCCCCTTGGATTTCAGACCACCGGAAGTGTTGATGGGATGAAGGCCGTGACGGGCGGTCAACCCCTCTTCGGCGGCTTCGTGTCCTTGGCCGGGTGCAAAAAAGCCCAAGTCCTCGGTGGCGATGATTTCGGCGATGGTGAAACAGTCGTGGACTTCAGCAATTTTGACATCTTGGACAGTCACGCCAGCGAGATCATACGCTTGCTGACCAGCGAGTTTGGCAGCGTTAATGGTGGTGAGATCGGAACGGCCGTGTAAAGCACGATCGCTCGCTTGCCCGGAACCGATGATGTTGATGGGATCATCGGTGAACTGTTTGGCAATATCGGCGCTGACTAAGAGTACGGCCGTTGCGCCATCTGTCACCGGCGAACAATCAAACAGCCGCAATGGCCAGGCGATCATCGGATTAGCGCGATCATCCTGCAAAAACGCCATCTCATCAGTCCATTGTGGGATTGGACGACCCTTTTTCTCTGCACTGGCTTGTTTGCGTGCCATTACGTCTGCGATGGTCATATTAAATTGCGCCTTGGGGTTTAATGCGCCATTGGTATGATTCTTCAAACCGACTTGCATGAGCGCTTCTGGTCGTGCGCCGTAGCGATCCATATAAGCCGTCGCCATCGCTGCATAAAAGCCAGGAAAAGTGAAGCCCGCCGGAATCTCATACAACACATCTCCGGCCGTTGCTAGTGCATTCGTGACTTCGGCGATGGGCAGATTGTTCATCTTTTCGGTGCCGCCCACCAATACCACATCATGCAGCCCTGAAGCCACCGCCATAATACCCTGGCGCAAAGCAACGCCGCTGCTGGCACAGGCATCTTCAACTCGCGTGGCTGCAATGGGCGTCAAGCCCACCCAATCGGCCATGATGGGTGCGGTATGGCCCTGGCCTTCAAATAATTCACTGCTGTAATTCCCGATGTACAACGCTTCGATGTCATGTGGATCAAAATCTTTGTCCACCGAGTCGCGCATCGCCAAAAAAGCTTCTACAAACAAGTCGCGGGTATCTTTTTCAGGAAAGACACCAAATTGGCTCATACCTGCGCCGACCATGGCGACGCCGCGACCTAATTTTCGTTGTTTCATCAATTACTCCCATTTTGAATGCGGATTGCAGATTGCGGACTGCGGAATTTCGCTTTGATTCCGCAATCCGCAATCAGAATTCCGCAAATTGATTATTTAAGGTGGTTGTGAAAGACGACGTTGAATTCATCCGGTTTGTCAATAAACGGAACGTGGCCTGTATCGTCAATGACAACCTCTTTATAACGGCCGTCTGCTGCTGCATATTTGTCTAGAACGGCACGCGTTTGGCCGAGCATGGGTTGGGGTGGGTAAATTTCGGTGCCAGGATAACCGGGGATAAAGCCGGCCAACCCCAAGACACCGGGATCAGAAGCGGCCGTATCGGAAACCGCCTTATCGTCACTGCCACGTATCCATAATATAGATGGTTTTGGTTCGATAGCGAGCAGGTCGGCTACATCAACTGCATATTTGGGTGACAATCCATTGGCTGCGCCCCAACTGCCCGGTGCAGAGAAAGGCCAATTGGGGGATGCGGTCTTGTCGCCCGGCCAATCTTGCTCACCCACATGGATGCTCAAAGCGGAGGCAAGTAATGCTTCTTCGCGCTCAGGAATGAAGGGTGGTTTGTAGACCAGCAGACGCATTGCCGAGCGCAAACCGAAAGGATTTTCGGCCCCGCTGTAGCCTTCTTTGACGAGCGCGACCGCTTGTGGATTGACCAAGCCGCCACCCGATCCGGCAAAATCAGCGTAACAAGGTGTGCCGTCCACATCTTTAGTGCCGCCAAAACCAAAAGGCGAGCCAGGTGCTACCATCGTTGCGCTCAAGAAGCGTTCAGGAGCCTGAATCAGCAGCCACCACAAAACCGAGCCGCCCATCGAATTGCCGACGATGTGGGCTTTGTCAATATTGAGATGATCGAGCAGCGCCAGAGCGTCGTCAGCTAAATCGGCTAAACCGCGTGTGGCATCGATCTTTTTGGTGGGATCGGCAGCGCCGAAGCCACGTTGGTCGGGTGCAATGCCATTATAGCCATCTGGCAAAGCGAGCATGGTTTCTTCCCACCAGGTAGCCGATGTCGTGTTGCCATGCAAAAATAGCACCGGCGTACCGTTTGATTTGCCGTTGAAAAGAACACGTGTTGTTAAACGTGCCGTTGTGATCGTTTTGGCGGTGATGCCCGCAAGTGTTGGAATTTTCATATTCTCATTTCTACCAAATTATCGTTTTTCTGGTTTCTCAATTTCATATCAGTAAAAATTTTTCAGAATTACTACAACGAATTGGGGAAGGAGCGAATTCGTTCCTTCCTAAATTCGTTGTAGTAATTGAATTTCTTTCAGCGTAAGCATTTTGATTAATATCCTAGAATTAGGCTATGTGAGAAATTGGTCACGCAGTTTTGCTTTTTCGACTTTGCCATAGGGTGAATACGGTAATTTATCGGTGAAAATGACCTGTTTAGGTACTTTGTAGCGTGCTAATTGTGTGTAGCAGTGGTCGCGCAGCTCGCTTTCGGTGGCGTTGTGGCCGGGTTTGAGGACGGTGATCATCAGGCCGACTTCGCCCCATTTAGCGTCTGGTTTGCTGATGAGGGCGCATTCTTGAACGGCCGTATGCTGCAAAAACACCGCTTCGACCTCGGCCGCATACACATTTTCGCCGCCGCTAATAAGCATATCTTTGAAACGGCCCGATATGGTATAAAAACCATCTGCATCCATGCACGCCATATCGCCAGTGTGGAACCAGCCATCAACCAGCGCGGCCTGGGTCGCTTCCGGGTTGTTCAGATAGCCGCTGCAAACATGTGGCCCGCGAATGAGTAGTTCGCCGACGGTTCCAGCGGGTACGTCATTGCCACCGGCATCGACAAGGCGCATGTCGCTGTGGAAAATGGGTTTGCCGACGCTGCCGGATTTGGGCACGGAATCGGCGTCGGTCATGCTGAAGCAGTTGGGGCCGACTTCGCTGAGCCCATAACCCTGGCGGAAGATGGTGCCGGTACGCCGGCGCCATGCTTGCATGAGTGGTATGGGGCAGGGCGCACCGCCGCTGATGAAAAAGCGAACATGCGAAAAATCGAGGTCGTCGAAACCGGGCATATTCAGCCACATTTGGAAGAGTGTGGGCACGCCCAAAATGACTGTGCATTTTTCCTCTAGAATGACGCGCATCGATTCTGCGACATCAAAGCCTTTGCCCAAAATGATACGGCCGCCCAGATAAAACAGCGGTGTCAAAAAGGCAAACAAACCGCCGGCATGGAACAAGGGCGTGAAGACCGGCGAGACATCTTTTTCACTCAGTCCCCAGGAAACGGCCGTATTGATGCAATTCCACAAAACCTGCCGCTGCGGGATGATGGCGCCTTTCGGCCGTCCGGTTGTGCCGGAGGTGTACAGAATGCA
>CAYGMR010000305.1:0-2378 GCA_964350725.1 uncultured Ardenticatenaceae bacterium
GGCTTCAGTAGCCGTTCGGGTTGAAATCGTTAAGTTATTTCCGAACGGCTACTTAACTTTCGCCACGCAGGGTGCAAATGTAGCTCTTTATAATTCGTGGAATCTGTGAAATTCGTGGCAAAGCTTTACTGGATTAGGTTCTGTCTAAATGTTGTAGGGCAAGCTGCACACGGCCGTTTATATCATCGACATCACGCGGGATATTTTGTAGGGCAGCTTGCGCTTCAACAATGCTAAAGCCGAGGCTGGTGAGAATATCGATCACGTCTGCATCCATATCCGTGACTAGCGGAACGGCCGTTGAGATGGCTGTCAGGTCTAGTTTGTCACGTAATTGAAACATGACCCGCTCAGAGGTCTTTTTGCCGATACCGGGTACACGTTGCAGAACGGCCGTGTCCTCACGCATCACAGCACTTTTGAGCAGTTCTGGGCTGAGCGTGGCTAAAACAGCCAATGCCATTTTGGGGCCCACGCCGCTGATGCTCAATAAAATCTCAAATAATTGCAAATCTTCTTGGGTCTCGAACCCATAGAGCGTCAACTCCGTTTCGCGCACGATTAAGTGTGTATGCAAAAAGATTTTTCGACCAACCGCGCCTACATTTTCCAAGACATTGCGCGGCACATTAACGCGCACGCCCACACCGCCCAGGCTGATGACCAGGCTGTTTTCTTCGATTTTTTGGATGGTGCCGTTGATAGTTGCAATCATATCTTTTTGAAACTTGTATTAATGACAAAAGTTACACGGAGTCGCACGGAGGAGACACAGAGTTTTATGGAGAGATTTTGGAGAACTGTTTTGAAACGAAGCGATTTTCTAAAACACTTTTTGAGAATTACCCAAAACCCTCTGATTTCTCCGTGTAACTCTACTTTTTCTCTGTGGCTCTCCGTGTTCCTTTTGTAACCTGAATAGTTGTTGGCAATTATTCATACAGTGAAGCAAAATGCTGATAATGATAATGGGTAATCGCCACAGCCAGGCCGTCGGCTGCGTCGTCTGGACGCGGTGTTTCTTCGAGTTCCAAAAGGTTGCGCACCATGAGCTGCACTTGGGCTTTGTCCGCTTTGCCATAGCCCGTGACGGCATCTTTGATTTTTGGCGGTGAATATTCACCAATGGGAATATTGGCGTTGGCCAGTGCCAATAATAATACGCCGCGTGCCTGGCCGACGGTAACGGCCGTTGTCACATTACGGCCAAAAAACAGTTCCTCAATGCCGGCTGTATCTGGTTTGTATTCAGCCAATAATTGATTGAGTTCAGTATAAATAATTTGCAGACGTGTGGGCATGGTGTCTTTGGGTAATGTTTTAATGATGCCATAGGTAACGGGGAAGAAACGGCCGTCGACCACATCAATAATGCCATACCCTGTTGTGGCCGTGCCGGGGTCGAGTCCTAAAACGCGCATGAGAAGGGTAGCAGTAAGGAGTACGAAGTAAGAAGCAAGGAATTTTCTCCTTACTGCCTACTCCTTACTTCTTACTTCGTCTACGATTCCCCCATCGCCGCAATCACATCGTCGTTGACATCCAGCGTGGAATAGACATTTTGCACGTCGTCTAAATCTTCGATTTTTTCGATCAAGCTCATCACTTGCACGGCTTGTGATGGTTCGATTTCCATCGCATTGTTGGGCTCGTAGATGAGGTTCGCTTCGTTCATGGTGATACCGGCCTCTTCGAGTGCCAATTGGACTGTTTGGAAATTCTCGATTTCGGCATAAATTTCGGTGATTTCGCCGAACTCAACATCATCTGCACCGGCTTCGGCGGCGATCATGAATAACTCGTCTTCATCAACTTCTTCCTCAACTGCAATATACCCTTTGCGTGTAAACTGCCATGCAACCGAGCCTGAGTCGGCCATTGTGCCGCCATATTTGCTTGTGCAATGGCGCAAATCGGCAATCGCTCGATTGCGATTATCGGTGACAACATCAATCAACAAACCGATGCCATGTTGTGCATACGCTTCATAGGTGGCTTCGATCAGTTCGCCGCCCTCTAATTCGCCAGTGCCACGTTTGATCGCTTTTTCGATATTGTCCTTGGGCATATTGGCGGCTTTGGCTTTGGCAACGAGCAGGCGTAATGCATTATTGGTTTCTGGATCACCGCCACCTGAACGTGCCGAAATGGTGATCTCTTTGGCGATACGCGTAAATACTTTGCCGCGTTTGGAATCGGCGGCTGCTTTTTTGTGTTTGATTGTGGACCATTTTGAATGTCCTGACATAGTTCTCTCCTTAATTTAACCACAGGGAGTACAGTGACCACAGCGTTTTTTGGTTTTTTCTCTGTGTATTTCTGTCGTGTTTCATTCATGACGGTGATTGATGAATGAAAATTCTCTGGTTAAGCGTCTT
>CAYGMR010000305.1:2388-6943 GCA_964350725.1 uncultured Ardenticatenaceae bacterium
GACATAGTTCTCTCCTTAGTTAAACCACAGAGAACACAGAGGCCACAAAGTTTTTAGTTTTTTCTGTGGTTATTTCTGTTGTGTTTCATTCATGACGGTGATTGATGAATGAAAATTCTCTGGTTAAGCGTCTTTTCACTTGAGTACACGCTATTATATTCAGTAAACAGCAATGCGTAAAATTCTTTTATGATTTAGCGTTTTTACACTGGTTTAGCATTTCCTGGGCCTACAAAAGGCAACGGCCGTTCACCCGGAAACATCACTGGCAACAAATCTGGCGCATAACGGGCTGTTTGGTCACTGCTGATGGCATAACTTTGGCAGATTTCTTGGTAGAGACGGCCGCTGTTCCGTATTGTGCGTTTTTGCGTTTCTGGATCCACTTCGATGAGACCAAAGCGTTGTGTCCAACCACGTTCCCACTCGAAATTATCGACCAGGCTCCAATGATAATATCCCATCACTGGGAAACAAAAGCTGATGGCATGCCAGATTTGGCGTAAATGGTCGAGTATGAAGCCAGGACGTAATTTGTCGGCCGCGTCTGGCAACCCATTTTCAGTGATGTAGATCGGTTTGTTATAGGGCAAAACATGTTTAATGGCACGATAGAGGCCATATGGATAGACCTCCCCATAATCGCCATCGCTCACCACGGCATCTGGCCCCCAATCATTGGCCAGAAAATCGCCACGCAGCGAAAAATTGAGGTAATGGCGGGTGTAATAGTTAATGCCTATGTAGTCATAGGTGCCAGCCAGATTTTTAATTTTGCCGCCACCGAGTAAACGCGGGAAACGGCCGTTGTCCATCGCCCGCAGCCAGACATCATTAAAAATCCAAGAGGCGCGTCCTGCCCCCCATTTTTGTAAATACCCATCTTCTGCTTTTGTATCAAACAAAGCCACCTGTTTGGCAACACCCACTTGCGCCTCGGGATATTTGTCTTTGATTGTATGGTAAGCGACAGCGTGACATTGCAGCATATGGCGCACAGCTTGCAAGCCAGCGCCTAAACCACTGCGGCTGGGCGTTGGAAAAACTTGATCGAGATAGCGCATGAACACATAGACCATTGGCTCGTTAATCGTGACCCACTTGGGGATCAAATCCCCTAAGGTTTCGACAACTTTGGCTGTGTAGCGTTGGAAATATTCGACAATAATATCGTTGTTAAAATCACCCTTTTCAACCAACCAAAGCGGATTACTGAAATGGTGCAGGGTCACCATCGGTTCAATGCCGCGTTTATGCATCGCTTGCAAAATTTGGCGGTAGCGATCAATGGCATCGGCATTGAAAACGCTTGGTTCTGGCTCTATGCGACTCCATTCAAGCGATAAACGATGGGCATTTGTGCCCATGTCCGCTGCCAGATCAAGGTCTGCTTCGGCATTTTGCCACCAATCACACGCCAACCCTGATTTATGTCCTTTTAGAATATTGCCCGGTTGTTGTTCAAATGCCCACCAATCATTATTTGTATTGTTCCCCTCAACTTGATGGGATGCGGTTGCCGTGCCCCACAGAAAATCTGGAGGAAACATCATCGTTGCTTCAGCCACGCTTTCTCCTAAAGAATTTCACCACAGAGGGCACGGAGAACACAGAGTTTAATGTGTTTACTCAAATTCTGTGTGCCTTTTGCGCACTCTGTCGTTCAAAAGTTATCCAAATAGTGAAATGTCACTATGCCCTGGTAGTTCGTCAATGTTGTTTTGCCGGGTTGCAGGTAGCGCGATTTTGTAAATCGCAGCGGAACGATTTGCCAAATCGTTTTACAACCATTCGTCAAACTTTGTTTGATGGACTACTAGTAGATCATCAATCGCTAACTTACTGAAATGTTGATTGCTGATCTGCTTTTTGCAATTATAACAGCCTGTGGCTATTAAGATAACTAGTAAGGAAAATCGCGGATACTACGGGTGAAGTCAGGTCTTATTCTAAGCAAGTCAAATTAGCTGCTTGATGACGAACATTTTCATGGAGAAGTGTAGTGTGAAATTGTCTGGACGAATTACAATTGAGCCAATACTGGCGACAAATGATGTTACCGACGGCCGTTTCCATCGTGTGATGCTGTTTTTCGAGCGTCCCGCGCAATGGCCCAATTGGCTGCTAGCGGCGACGATCAGCTTATTTGCAGCTGCGACTGGCACCATTTTCTGGCTGCTGGGGGCAGATCCCACTGTTGCTTTGGCTGTTGCATTTTTACAATTGATATTTTTCATGGGTGACAGCGTGATATTGGTGACTTTGCCGTTGCGTGGCATTTCGTTTGGTAATTGGCGCACGCAATTTTTCCCATTAGCAATTCCGCGTACGTTAACAACGCTTGGTTTGGGATTGCTTGGCCTGGTGATCGGCTGGGTTTGGGTGCTTTTGTTAGTTTTATTGGTGCAAGCGATGGCAACGGCCGTTCTCTTTTACGCCACACATATTGAACCCACGCGACTGGGCTTAACCCGCTTGCGTTTGACTTCAGATCGGTTGGCACCGGGTACACCACCGATTCGCATCATGCACATCACAGATATTCATGTCGAACGCTTGACCCAGCGTGAGAATCAGATTCTGCACATGCTCGAAAAAGAGCAGCCAGACTTGATTGTACTGACGGGCGATTATGTTAACTTGTCATACAACGAAGATCGTGAAACATACACACAAGTACACAAGTTTTTGAGCCAACTTTCTGCGCCGTATGGCATTTATGCGACATTAGGCACACCGCCAGTAGATTTACGCAATTGGGTTGCGCCGCTTTTTGATGGTTTGCCCATCACCTTGATGCGTGAAGATACCCAACAAATCAATTTGGGTAAGGGGCGACGGCTGAATTTAATCGGAATGGATTGCACACATGATATTCCAACGGACGCGGCACGGCTCAAGCGGATGATGCAGACTGTGGACGCAAAAGCGCCCCAGGTCTTGCTTTATCATTCACCCGAATTGATGCCACAGGCATCCGCGCATGAGATTGATTTGTATTTATGTGGGCATACACATGGCGGGCAAGTTCGCTTGCCATTCATTGGCCCATTGCTGACAAGTTCGCAGTTGGGACGGCAATATGTTATGGGTTTATATCGTAACGGCCGTACGCAGCTTTATGTCAGCAGAGGGGTGGGACTTGAGGGTTTGAGCGCACCACGTGTGCGCTTCTTGTCCCCACCTGAAATTACGTTGGTCACTTTGCGACCAGCGTAAGATGTATTGGTAGGGTGCTTACGTTGAAAAACGTGAAGCGATAAACCCGAGTTGTATTGGTAGTTGGGATTTAGGGGCTGTCGTGTATGCAGTGCCCCTAAATCCCTTTTTTGTTTTAACTACAGATTTGGCAAGTTTCTACAAACTTGCCAAATCTCACCCTATTCAACGGTTACGGATTTTGCTAAATTACGAGGTTGGTCAACGTCTGCCCCACGCCGCACCGCGATATGATAGCTGAGCAATTGCAAGGGCAGCACATTGATGATGGGCGCAAGGTAGGGGGGCGTTTTGGGCACATAAATGACATGATCTGCCTCCCGCAAAATCGCTTTATCGCCTTCAGTCGCCAGCGCAATGACAATGCCGCCGCGTGCTTTGGCTTGCTGTATTTGGCTGACCATTTTTTCGTATAGCGAATCTTTGGTGGTGATGGCAACAACCGGCATAGATTCATCAATCAATGCGATAGGGCCATGTTTCATTTCGCCAGCTGGATACCCTTCGGCGTGGATATAACTAATCTCTTTAAGTTTCAGAGCCCCTTCGAGTGCAATGGGGTAGTTGATGCCACGACCCAGATAGAGAAAATCATTGGCTTTGAAGAAGATATTGGCTAGCTCTTGATATTCTTGATCCCGATCCAAAACCTGACCGGCAAGGTCAGGAATGTGGGCTGCATCTTCGACGAGTTGGCGTAACTGTCCCGGTGTGACTGTGCCACGCAGTTCGCCTAAAGCACACGCCAACAAATAAAGATCCATGATGGAATTGGTGAATGCTTTTGTGCTGGCAACACCGATTTCGGGACCCGCTTGCATGGGGATGTAACCATCCGAAATGCGCATCGCCTGACTGCCAAAGGCGTTGACAATCGACCACAAGATCGCGCCTTGGGCGGTGGCTTGTTCACAAGCGGCCAACGTATCGGCCGTTTCGCCTGATTGTGTAATTGCCAGAACGGCCGTATTCGAATTGATGATTGGATTGTAATAGCGGAACTCAGACGCATACTCCACTTCGACCGGCACACGTGCGATCGACTCGATTAGATATTTGCCCACCAGGCCCGAATAATAACTTGTACCGCAAGCTACAATAAAGATTTTGCGCAAGTTTTGGGCCAATTCTGGCGTCAGATTCATTTCGGGCAAATTCACACGGCCGTTTTCAAAATCAGCACGACCGCCCAGCGTATCAATTAAGGCGCGTGGCTGCTCAAAAATTTCTTTTTGCATGAAATGTTTGTATTCACCTTTGGCCGCGCTGACGGGGTCCTATGAAATTGTATGTATTTCACGTGTGAGCAGCCCCCCGTTCAGGTCTGAAAGCTGCA
>CAYGMR010000305.1:6953-7404 GCA_964350725.1 uncultured Ardenticatenaceae bacterium
CTACGGGTGAGCCGCGCCATTTGACGATTTTCGAGGAAGATCATACGCCGCGTGTATTCAAGGATAGCGGGGATATCTGAGGCGATGTAGATTTCATCGTCACCTAAACCAATCGTGATGCCACCGGCGTTGCCCAAACGTGCACAAATCAATTCATCTGGATGGTCGATGTTCATGACAACCACAGCGCTGGCACCTTTTAACAGTAGGAGGGTTTGGCGAACGGCCGTTTCCAAATCAACACCGCCGCCTAAATGGCGTTCAACCAACTGCACAATCACTTCAGTGTCAGTATCTGAGGCGAATTTAACCCCCTCAGCCTCTAATTCTTCACGTAGCTCCAGGAAATTTTCGACAATGCCATTATGGACAACCACGACACGGCCGTCCATACTCATATGTGGATGTGCATTCCGTGCATTTGGTTCCCCATGGGTTGCCCAGCGTGTAT
>CAYGMR010000306.1:0-7399 GCA_964350725.1 uncultured Ardenticatenaceae bacterium
TAACGGCGAAATCGTATCGTTGGCTGGACTGGCGGTGATCAAATTGCCGGCCACAGTGCCGCGATTGCGGATTTGTGGGGAAGCAACTTCCCAACTGGCTTGTGCCAATGGAAAGGCGTGGCGTACCAATAAGTCGGAGGCCACAACCTGGTTATGGGTGACGAGCGGGCCTAAATGGATACGGCCGTCATCTTCCTGACTGATGGTATCTAAGCCAGGCACACGGGTAATATCGATATAGCGGGTCATATCTGGACGCAGGCCGTGGGCCTGTTCCAATATCAAGTCTGTGCCGCCTGCAATGATGCGTGCAGAACGGCCGTATTGTGCCAACAACGCCAAAACATCAGAAACGGCCGTTGGCGTCTCATAAAATTCAACAAATTTGGTTTGCATATCCATACAAAATCCTACTTAAAAATCCTAACCACAGAGGGCACAAAGATCACAAAGGCAAAAGTTCGCGATAATTAGCGGAAATTCGTTGCCTATCCCTCAGTCGCTGCTGCGCCAACACTGCGGCGTAATTTAGTAATTTCGGCCAAGATGCTCAAAGCGATTTCTTTTGGAGATTCAGCTTCCAATTCCAGGCCAATTGGCGCATGAAAACGATCCAATTGTTCCTGCGACAAACCATCTTCGAGCAATTGGCGGCGCGTTTCAGTCCAACGCCGGCGGCTGCCCATGATGCCAATATACGGAACGGACGAAACGATCAAATGCGGGATAATTTCTCTATCCACAGCTACGTTACGTGTCACCATCGTCACAAAAGTTTGGCGGTGCAATGGGTTGGAAGCTAATGCTTCTGCTATTTCACCGCTCAGATAAACATCTGCATCAGGAATATTTTCGGCCGTTGCTAAAGATGCGCGATCATCATAAACCACCACACGATAGCCCAACCAATGGCCGAGGGCTGCGACCTGCTTGCCAACATGGCCACACCCAATCACAAATATCGTTGCGGGAGGTAAATAGGGCTCCAAATAAACCTCGACTTCGCCACCGCACACGCCCGGATCGCCTCGTTTGGGATCAACAAGGGAATAGGGCACAATTGATGGTTGGTTGGTTTCCAAACATTCTTGCGCGGCTTGCAACACACGCGCCTCTAGCTCACCACCACCGATTGTACCCAGGAAACGGCCGTCGGCATAAACCAACATCTTTGTACCAGTATGCCGTGGCACGGAACCATGTGCCTTAATGATGGTCGCTAATACAACTGCATCAGCAGTTTCTTCCATTGTAGCAGCAACTGAATCAGCAGCAGACAGTTTCTTGCGCCATCATTAAAGCTTCTAAAATAGGCTGACTGTCAATATCACTCATCTGTTGTTGTTTCTGTTGTTACACACCAATCCGCTACCCAGCCAGCCGGCACATCTTCTTGAGAGGATCCGTTTGGCAACATCTTCCAAAACTGAACCTCTATCGGTTCACTGTCATCTATCGTCTTTTGATCTGCTCCCAACGGATGCACTTTCACTTGTGCTGTATTTTTAGCAACAATTAACATATCAACAGCAACAGGCAGGCTGTAATCTTGTAATTTCACCTTTATCTCATCTTTGCCAGCAAGGACAACCGGGAGATCATTATCCAAATTCGTGCCACATTGTCCATAAGAGGCACATTCAGTAGAGCACTCTAATGTCACGACTGAACCAAGATCGACAACAGGCTCAGCATCCCTACCAGCAAAAAAGTTTTGATAGACAAAATAAACCGCCACCGCAACCCCAATGGCACCTAAAATTATCAAAATCCAACGTCCGATGCGTGCCATCTAGCTGAATACCTTAGCTATACCCGTCTGCAAAAATATCAATCATCAATTTCGCATCACCCAATGGATATAGAATGGGGCAGGTCGCGCCATTGTCAATATACTCGCGTACTTTGGCCTTGACTTCCTCAGGCGAACCGCTGGCGGTACACATCTGCACAACATCATCGGGTACAAGGTGCATCGCACTTTCGATTTCTTCTTCAGTGGCTGGCCAAGTCAAAACCTGATGAATATCATCCAACAATTCCTGGCTGACACCACTGGCTTTCATCAAATGCGGCTGTTGTCCCAGATATTGGGTAATCATCTTACGTGCGCCATTTAACGCGGCCTCTCGATCATCACCGACAGAACAAATCATCAACTGGGGCCGGTCGATGTCATCAATGGAGCGACCCGCTTTTTTGGCACCACGTTCCAAGGCATCCATCGCGCGCAAATTATATTCTGGACTTACAAGATAATTGAGCACGGCACCATCGGCCACTTCACCGGTCATCTCCATCATCTTCATACCGGTTGCGCCAATCATGATGGGGACATTGCGTGGCTCTTTACGGCCGTGGACAA
Organism: uncultured Ardenticatenaceae bacterium; assembly: GCA_964350725.1. Classification (GTDB taxonomy): domain Bacteria; phylum Chloroflexota; class Anaerolineae; order Promineifilales; family Promineifilaceae; genus JAACFF01. Next base: position 2,366 of record CAYGMR010000306.1, read on the forward strand.
CATCGAGTTGAATATCGTCTACCTGATGGAATTCACCATGATAAGTGACATTTTCTAAGGCAAGCAGCGGACGCAGGACTTCGATAGTCTCACGCATAGCTGAAAGCGGTTTGCGGCGTGTGATGCCAACCTTACGCGCCAACGGATCCCACCAGGCACCAATGCCGCAAATTATGCGATCTTGGGCCAAATCATCTAAGGTAAGGAATGTGGCGGCCAAGAGGCCGATATTGCGCGTCCAGTTATTGGTGACACCACTACCAATCTTGATTTTCTTGGTCGTCGCGGCAAAAGCGGCCATCGGCACGATGGCATCACGCACAAGGCGACTTTCGGCTTGCCAAACGGCTTCAAAGCCTTTTGATTCGGCATATTGCACCAACTCAATGCCTTCTTGCAATGAATGGGCATCTTGTAAATATAGGGCTACTCGATCAGTGGTCATGGGAATCTCCTAAATAATGGTCAATTGTCAATGGCTAATTGTCAATTGCCAATGGCCATTAAACAATGGATATAGGTTGGTTGACAAGCGACTGGTAGATGTGCCAGTCGGTTTCTGTATCCAGATCAAATTGTAGATTGGGTGCTGTGACGATCTGGACGCTCAAATTATGGTGGGCAGCTTCGGCTAAATGTTTCTGGAAGCTGCCCGGGCCATAACAAAATCTAAAGTTATTAGGTGGGCTAATAAAAAGGGCATTGGTACCTTGACCCGCTTTATCGGGGCAAATCGCAACTCCCGCGGACTGTACCCACCCATTTTGCTGTGTCCGCTGCACGGCCGTTACCATCCGTTCTATGTCATCAATCTGCATAAAAGGCAAATCGACGGGCAAAATCAAAATGTTGGTCGCGCCTTGCTCGGTTACCCAGGCCGTCGCTTGGCTTATGGCTGCATTTAGACTTTGCGACGGTTCTGCAGTCGACACTTTTTCTGCCAAGGTCCAAGCTCGATATTGCCAAGCCAAATTCAATACGAGCGGGTCACTGCTAATGACTAAGGTTTGCTGAACGGCCGTTGTCTGTTCCAGAATCGACAAGGTGTGCTGTAAAAAGTGATGGATCAGGTCAGCACGTTCCGCAGCCGTCAAAATATGCGCCAAACGCTTCTTGCTTGCCTGCAATGATTTTACCGGAATGATCGCCCATGTGTCCATATATTGGAACTAGTCATTCTCCTCAAATGCAAAAGCCAAGACTTCGGCCGCCAGTTGGGCGCGATCAGCTGCGGTTTGCATGATGGTTTGGGTTTGTAAAGTGGGCAAATCCATTTCAGCAGAAAGGTCTTCATCTTGTTGATCGTACACAAATTTGTCGATCAGCTCACCATAATGGTTTGCAACGGCCGTTGCCGACACCGGCAAACCCAACTCTGCCATCATCTTCGCGGCTGGCCCTTTTAACGCTTTATCCCCTACAATTGGACTCACAGCCACCACTGAACGTGGCAAATCGATCACCATTGCTCGAATCGGGTACACATTCAAGATCGGGTCAATGCTCACAAACGGATTAGACGGCGCGATAATTACATAATCCACCTGATCCAGGGCATTGACGACAGCCGCAGTCGCTCGCACGTCATCTGGCAGCTGCACCGCTTTGACAACTGGCTGCCAGCGTTCTTTTACAAACCAATTCTGAAAAGGGTACACGCTTTCAGCAGTGGCGATCATGGTGGGTGCGGGTTGATCACTCATGGGGAGGATGGCTGGTTGGATGTTGAATTTTTGGCACAGGTTGCGCGTAACGGCCGTTAGCGTTTCACCATGTTTTAATCTATCAGACCGTGTCAAATGGGTTGCCAAATCAAGATCGCCCAGGCTGAACCAGCGCGGCCCACCCAAACGCTTCACTTCTTCAATTGCACGCCACGATTCGTCCGTACGTCCCCAGCCCGTCTCATCATTCGCGACACCGCCAAGTCGATACATCACTGTATCCAAATCAGGGCAAATCGTCAGCCCCAAATGTTGGAAATCATCACCCGTATTCACAATAATAGTCAGATTTTCTGGCGGCAAGATTTGTGCCAGCCCATCAGCCAGCTTGGCTCCACCCACACCCCCAGCCAAACAAACGACTTTCCGTTTTTCAAAATCTTTTGGTAATTTTATATTCACATCTTTCTAAGAGAAAATAACCAATAACAGTTAATTGTCCTACCCACACAAATGACTGTTCGCGTTGTGGATTCCTGCCTACGCAGGAATGACATTAACAATTAATCCGTTATTTCCTCTATTCGTTATCATCCTCTGGCAGCACATAATTAGCCACTGCCTGTGCCATGAGCGCCACACCATCAATCATAGCGCGTTCATCAAAATCAAATTTAGGATGATGATGGGGATAGGTAAATCCTTTTGCAGCGTTGCCCCCACCGACAAAAAAGTAACAACCCGGAATCTCTTCCAGAATATAACCCATATCTTCCGAGGCCATTGTGCGATGCTCGACAATATTCTCAGCTCCCATTACTTCGGTCGCGGCTTGGCGCACAACGGCCGTTGGTTCTTCCGCATTTACGACAGCTGCCACAATCGCCACCGTTTCCATTGTCGCCGTGCAGCTAAAAGCAGTCGCCATATTTTGGGCCATTTCCAAAATGCGGCGATACGTCTGGCGATGTAATGCCTGGTTATAACTGCGTACTGTTCCTTTTAGGATCGCCCGATCAGGAATGACATTAAACGTCGTTCCGGCTGCAAACTGCCCAATGGACACAACCACACTATCTTGCGGATTGGTGTTGCGGCTGACAATAGATTGCAAAGCAACAACGATATGTGCCGCCGCTAAAATTGGATCCTTAGCCTGGTGTGGCGCGGCGCCATGCCCACCTTTGCCCTGCACAGTCAGCGTAAAAACACTGGATGAAGCCATACAGGGGCCATCGACAACACGCACCTTGCCCAATTGTTCCGGCGTCCAAATGTGCATCGCCAGAGCCGCATCGGGACGAGGGTTATCCAATACACCATCAGCAATCATCGCAAAAGCCCCGCCTAAACCTTCTTCGGCAGGCTGGAACATAAATTTGAGTGTGCCAGCCATTTGTGCTTGTTGTTCTGCCAAGATTTTTGCCAATGTCAAACCCATTGCTGTATGGCCATCATGACCACAGGCATGCATCACGCCAGGATTCACAGACTTAAAAGGCAGATCAGTTTCTTCTTGAACTGGCAGGGCATCCATATCAAAACGCAGCAAGATCGTCGGCCCCGGCTTGGCACCAACTAACAAACCAACAACGCCTGTTTTGGCTAAGCCACGCTGAACTTCGAAGCCTAAATCTGCTAGCTGTTTGGCTACAATACCGCTGGTGCGCGTTTCTTGGAAACCCAATTCGGGGTATTGATGAAAATCACGGCGCATAGCAACCATTTCATCAAAATGTTGGTTGGCAATTTCACGGAAGTCTGGTCTTGTTATGGTGGGTTGCATGTTATTTTCCGAGTATGACGAAGATAGTACACAGTCAGTTTAATTGATTTTTAGTAGCTCAGGACAGAATTATAACAGAATCAAATGGTTTTGAGTGCCTGATTTTGGTATTCGACGAGCTGCTTAATACCACTTGCAGCTAAATCCACAAGTGAATTGAGTTGCGCCCGTGGGAATGGTTCTTTTTCGGCCGTGCCTTGTACTTCCACAATGTCACCAGCGGCCGTCATAATCACATTAAAATCGACGGCGGCGGCGACATCTTCAGTATAAGCAAGATCAAGCAGCGGTTCACTATTAACAATCCCCACACTAATGGCGGCAATCTGACGCGCAAGCACAGAGGCTGGCAATTCGCCCGCTGCAATCAGTGGCTGCAAGGCCAACTTCACGGCTAACCAGGCGCCAGTTATAGCTGCGGTGCGTGTGCCGCCGTCTGCTTGTAAGACGTCACAATCAACGGTTAGCGTGCGTTCGCCTAAAACCTCCAAATCCAGCGCCATACGTAAACTGCGACCAATCAGACGCGAGATTTCTTGGGTGCGTCCTTTGGGCCAGCGTTGTTCACGGCGCGTGCGGCTGTGGGTGCTGCGCGGCAGCATGGCATATTCGGCAGTCAGCCAGCCATGTGGATTTTCAGCATATTTGAGCCAGGGCGGCAGTTTATCTTCGATGGTGACGTTACACAGGACATGTGTGTCGCCAAATTGGGTCAAGACAGAGCCTTCGGCCCATTTGGTGAAATGTGGTTGGAAAGTAATGGGGCGGAGTTGGTGGGGGGAACGGCCGTCTATTCTTAAACTTGCTTGTTCATTATTCATACCGCCATTATAACAAAATCAAAAAAAGATGGCCTGTTTATTCAGACCACCTTCTTTTGACCAAGGGAAAAGTTTCCAAATCAATCGTGTGGGGTAATCACTGTCGGGTTCGGTGTCATTAACAACGCAGGTAATGCCGTTGCAGTTGGCAGCGGTGTGGCCGTAGCAGCTGCTGCTAACTGCTCCAGGATGCCACAAACAGGATAAACTGAATTGGGCGAAGTTCCATCGGGATAGGCAGCATGGTGTGCAACCCCAAACGCAGTGCCTTCTGCAATAAAAACTTCATCAGCGACGACAAACGTTTGCTGCACTTGATCATCCGCTAAATCTTCCGTGGGTGCCGACATAAATAGGGTTGAGTTTTCAGCATTTTGCAGCAGCAAGTACCACTTTTCTGATGGTTGTTGCACCGCATCATCCAGAGCGTGATCAGGATCATAAGAGACCAGCGAAATCCGGTAGGTGCCAGCGGGTATGTTCGCCGATATTGGGCCAAGCATGGCATCGGTTTCGGTCAAATCTGAACGAATCATTTGGGTATTGAAGTTGATTATGAAACGGCCGTTGCCTGCGTTCGCCGGACAGGAACCATAGCTTGGGGGTGTTGTGGCCGTTGGTTCTGGGGTGTTGGTCGCGGTCATTGTTGGTATCGCGGTTGGCGGGATTGAAGTTGGTGTGAATGTAGATGTGGAAACGGCCGTACTTGTCGCAGTTGGTTGTGGTGTTGTTGTTTCTTCTCTTGTTTTTGCATGGAAGAAGT
>CAYGMR010000307.1:0-6267 GCA_964350725.1 uncultured Ardenticatenaceae bacterium
GGTTGATAAACCGGTATCAGAATGGCTGTGTTCATGTCATTCAACTCCTCTGAAAATGTGAGCGCAGACAGCTTGTCCACCCGTCACGGTCTAGCAGGCCGCGCTCCCAGGTTTTCATTTCCGTTTGATTTCTTTATCAGGAGTATAAAAAAGGAATGTTTACAGGTTGTTAAGATTCGGTTTGAGTTTGGATTAGTTTTTTGGGGGTGTGTTTCATTTACTTGAAACCAGCGACAAGTTGTCGCTTGAACTTGTCGTTGGCAAAGGCGGCTGTGGCTTCGACAGGTGGCTCTTAAGCTTGCCGAAAGGCTCAGCCTCCGCATAGGTGTGTTTCATCTGTTTGAAGCACACCTATGTGATTCATGTGAACTGGACATCTTGCTCGCAAAGGGCTTCGCCCTCGACAGGACAATCGATCTTTTCGCTGTCTGTGTTGTCGCACAGGCCTTGCCCGGTTTCGACCAGGGTGTAAGTAGTTGTGGTTGTTGGTGTGCTTACTTCTGCGGAAACGGTGGGCGGTAAACGGCCGTTTTATTACAAAGCTCGCGATGGTTATTTAAGTCAACGTAGACTAGTTGTTGTCTATGATGTACGGCAAATAAATTAGGTTTGGTGGATTTACCGGAATCATGATGCCATGCGGGCCTGCCCCATCGGGTTGAGAAGTATGGCAAACAGTGCAGGTATCTAAGGCGCCATTATGACCCTGAAGTGCATAAAACTTAATGCTATCGTTGGGTTGGTTGGTAGGCGCAATGGCATGAGGGCTGTCATGACAAGCGGCGCAATACACATCTCCATGCTCTTTGGACAAGCGATAGAGCGCCTGATCTTGTTGATAGGCGCTGCCATGGCAAGCAGCATTATCACAACGTGGTTCATTGAGCCACGGTTGCGGGTTTTCTGCGACATCAGCCATACTTCCATGACAATCGAGGCAATCCATAGCGTGATCGGTCGCCATCACATCCCGTAGACATTGTGTTTGTGGGCCAGGGTGGCACTGATAACAGCCTTCCAGGGTTGCTGGAACTTTTTCTTCGTGCTCATCATGCATCGCTTTTGACAAACTGGGCAGCTCTGCAACGCCTGGGGCACCTAAAGCATTGGAAGAATGACATTCGGCGCACAAAATTGGCCGACGATCCATCAAGGGGCCTTCATGACCTGGTGGATAGCTGTCCATATTGGAAAGATCGTGTAAAGTGAGGATATTGGTCTCTACCCGGCCAGTGGCGATATCTTCAACACCGCCATCATAATGACAATCATCACAATTCATTTCTGTAGAAACAGGCGCGACTGTCGTGATTCGGGCTAATTCTCCTCCACTCAGATCGTCGTAAACGATAACATTAGCCAATTGATAAGGATAAGGTGCAGCTAGATCATCGTCACGAAACTCGGTCAGCGGAATGCCAACCGCCTCGAAGTGATCGTCGACAAGATCCATGCTGCCCGCCAGACCTTTACCTGCCAGGCCAACATTTGGCGGTAAATCCACACCGAAAAGGGGTACGTCATAATCCCAAAAATTTGATTTGCCGACGGAGTAGGTATTATCTGGAAATTCGTAGGTAAGGTGGATGCCTGCGGTAATTATTTCAGGCGGATTATCTCTTTTAATGACTTGCGCCCATAGGGTATTAAAAGGTGGCAAAACTGCCAGGTCTTGAAAGTCTTGATTGTAACAGTGCATGCCGAGATCATTCCAGGCCAACACAATATATTCACTATCTGTATCTGAATTTTTATCTGCGGCGATAGCACTTGATGGATTATCTTGAGGTTGGACTTTGATTTGGAGAACGGCCGTTATGCCTAAAAACAACAATATGCCGCCAAAAAACCAAAGCTTTCTCTTGGTAAACATGGTGACTCCCTTTTGATGTTGCTCATATAAGGAGAATTCTCTGAGGGTGGGTAGTTGCCAATTACGGATTGTGCTTGACCTACCTTTTATTCAAGAGGCTTCCCCACTTTTTCTTATCATACCAAATAGTTGTGAAGAATTTATGAAGAAAAGGATGGAATCACCAGAGCGAGCGTTCCTTTTTGCTTGCCGCAGCACAGATTTATCCACACAAGAGCGCAACTGGCCAGTCACGCTCTTATGTGGCTATGATATTGTCAGAATGGGTGAATATGGTGTCTGATGGGGGAAGTCAACACCTGGATTAGCGAAAAAACAATTGCCGAAGCTCAGGCTTTGTTGGCCCAAACATCGAAACCCATTAAAGAAGTCGCCTATCAACTGGGCTTTCAAGAACCCACCCACTTCTCCCGCTTTTTCAAAAAACAGACCGGACTCACGCCAAGCGCGTTTCGCCGCTCCCACTGAACCTGAGAAATTGATCATACTGCCTTAGAAACTTGCCTTTCAACCGCTCACTTCCTGACGTATCCTGAGATCACTAAACAAAAGAAAACGAACGGAGGTAACGAGATGAATACATTAGAAAATAGAGTGGCATTGGTAACGGGTGGCAGCCGCAGTTTAGGTAAAGCAACAGCACTGCGTCTGGCGGCCTTGGGCGCAGACGTATGTCTAACTTATCATTCTCAGGCGGAGGCCGCAGAGGAAGTCGTGGCTGAAATTGAAGGGATGGGACGCAAGGCAGTTGCTTTGCAAGCTGATTTTGCAGGCACAGCACATCTTGCCTCATTTGTAGAGCAGTTCAAAGGTGTGCTGGGCAGTTGGGAAACCGATAAATTCGATATTTTAGTGAATAATGCTGGCGTTCTGACACGCAAGCCGTTTGCCTACGTCAGAGAAGCAGACCTGGATGCCCAATACAATACCAACTTCAAAAGCGTCTTTTTCCTCACCCAGACGCTGGTTGGCGATATGCGCGATGGTGGGCGCATCATCAACCTAGGTTCCGGCACAACACGCACTGCCTTTGCGCCGCTGATTGCCTATGCAACGATAAAAAGTGCCGTTGAATTGTTTAGCCAATACCTGGCAAAAGAGTTGGGGCCGCGTCAGATCACAGTGAACGCTGTCTCCCCAGGCGCGTTGGATACTGATTTTAACAAGGGGTTGTTTGAAGAGATGCCCGGGGCAAAAGATTATATCGCTTCGATCACGGCGTTAGGTCGCGTTGGTGCTGCTCAAGATGCAGCGGGGGTGATTGCCTTTCTGTGCACAGATGAGGCCTGCTGGATTACTGGTCAACGTCTGGAAGTTTCTGGCGGAGCCTATTTGTAATGCACTGGTGGGTGCGATCATTACCCATGCTCGTATGCGAGAATATCGCAATGTTAATGTCAATGTGGTTATCCTGCTTATGACGTTGTTTGTAGCATACGGCCGTTTCGTCCTGCTGCCACTATAATGAAACATTTTCGCGGGGCATTTGCAATCAGATTTACTTAAAGAGCTATTCCGTCCCCAAAATCAATAGGGAAAAAGGACGAACTGACAATCGCGCAGTTCGTCCTTTTCGGTTACTTCAAAAAATTATTGTTACATTATTGTGGTTAGGGTTTTTTCCAGTTTGGCTTCGACAAGATCCGCCGTCGGTATCTATGGATAAATGATCGTTTGTGCAGAGTGACATATAATCTAATTTGTAATGAGACACACAAATGACAGACAAATTTTATGGCGAGCGTTCCAATATTTACGGCCGTATTGGAAATTAGAAATCGGCATTTATGGCCTGATGATCCTCATCAATCTGGTCAACATCGCTGTGCCCCAACTGATTCGCTGGGCAATTGATGGGGGCATTTATGGCGGCGATATTCAACTACTGGGACAAGCTGTTGGCGGCTTGTTGCTACTCACCCTCATCAAAGGAGTGATGACCTACTTCCAGGGGCAATGGACAGAAAGCGCCTCGCAAAGCGTCGCCTATGACCTGCGCAACGAACTGCTGCGCAAATTAGCCTCACTCTCCTTCTCCTTTCATGACCGCACCGAAGCGGGACAAATTTTAACCCGCGCCATGCAAGATGTAGAGCGCATTCGCTTCCTCACGGGACGGGCTATTTTGCGCATTATTGAAGGCGTGGTCTTGATTTTATTTACGGCCGTTATTCTGCTGCGCATGAACACCACCTTGGCCGTTTTGATCATCCTGACTTTGCCCTTACTGCTCCATCGCGCCTACAAATTTGGCAAACAATTCCGCCCCCTTTCCCTTGAAATTCAAAATCAATTGGGCGTACTCACCACGCAACTCGAACAAAATTTACGCGGCGCACGCATCGTTAAAGCGTTCGCCCAAGAAAAAGCAGAAACAGAGCGTTTCAACGCAGAAAATGAAAAATGGTTTGAATTGTCGGCAAAATCGACACGAGTCGAAGCGATTAACGCACCGATGTTAGACATGATTGCCAACTTCGGCACCGTGTTCATCATTTGGTACGGCGGGTGGCTCGTCACCCAAGACCAGTTGACGATAGGCGAGTTGGTCGCTTTTACGACTTACCTCGCGATGCTCGTGCGCCCGATTCAATTGATGGGGCGGATCATTCCTGTGTTGGCGATTGCCGCCTCCGCGGGCGAACGGCTCTTTGGTATTTTGGATGCACCTGTCGAAGTGGCCGATTTACCAGAGGCGACACCACTACCACGTTTAAACGGCCGTGTTCAATTCCAGGATGTCGGCTTTGCTTATGGCAACAACACCGTCCTCAAAAATATCAACTTTACAGTTGAGGCAGGGCAAATCGTCGCTTTGATGGGCGCCACGGGTTCGGGCAAATCAACGCTAATCAATCTTGTCGCTCGTTTTTATGATCCCACGTCAGGCATCGTCTTGATTGATGACCACAACCCGCAGCAGCATACGCTCTACTCCTTGCGCAGCCAATTGGGTTTTGTCATGCAAGATACGATTCTATTTGCGACAACGATTCGTGAGAACATCACATTTGGCCGCCCTGAGGCCAGCGAAGACGAAATCATCAAAGCGGCAAAAGATGCGCAGGCCCACGACTTCATCATGGCCATGCCTGATGGCTACGACACCTACGTCGGCGAACGCGGCATTACCCTATCGGGCGGGCAAAAACAACGGCTGGCTATCGCCCGCGCCCTGATCACCGATCCCCGCATTCTCATCCTCGATGATGCCACCGCCAGTGTGGACACGAACACGGAACGACTCATTCAAAAGGCATTGGATCGCTTGATGGAAGGGCGTACGACGTTTGTCATTGCTCATCGTTTAAGCACAGTGCAGCGGGCTGACCAAATTTTACTTTTAGAAGATGGGCAAATCGCCGGACTGGGCACGCATGAAACCTTACTCAACAGTTCAGCGCTTTATCGCCAGGTGTATGAGTTACAATTTCAACGAGAAAAAGAGGAGACGGCATGAGTTTTAGTTTTAGTCCAGGCATGGGGCTACGGGGTGCTATTGGTCAATTTGGTCACGAAGGCAAAGACGGCCGTTTCTTCAATAAAAATGTCGTCGCAGGCATGTTGCACTTTATACGGCCGTATCGCCGCAAAATGTTCTTCGCCACCATTCTGATGCTTTTTGTGACCGGGTTCACTCTGCTAACGCCCTATCTGATCAAAGTCGCCATCGACAATTATATTGACGTTGGTGATGCCGCTGGTTTGGCGCGGATTGCCATCATCATCGCTATCACCTATCTGGGTTTGTATTTGACCACGATGGGGCAGCGCTATTTGTTGGGCTGGACATCGCAGCGGGTTTTGGCCGATGTGCGCGAGACGATGATGCGCCATATGCAATCGTTATCGCTCAGCTACCACGACCGCACAATTATTGGCGTCACCGTCTCCCGGGTGATCAATGACGTCGCTGTGATCAACGATTTGTTGACCCAGGGCTTGATTTCGCTGATTGGAGATACGCTTGTTTTGGTCGGTATCATCATCATTATGCTGACGATGAGTCCCAAGCTGGCTTTGTTAACCTTTGCCGTTTTGCCCTTGATGGCGTTGGCCACCTATCTCTTTTCACGCAACGCCAAAGGGGCGTTCCGTCTCACGCGCACCCGCGTCGCTGATTTGGTTGGCAACCTTGCCGAAAATATCAATGGCATTCGTGTTATCCAGGCATTTGCCCAAGAGATTGCCATCGAAAGCCAATTTGATGAAGTCAATGATGCCAATCGGCAAGCGCACGTTGCAGCGATGCGTCTCTCATTTGTGTTTTTGCCAACGATTGAATTTCTGGGGGTGCTGGCAACGGCCGTTGTTCTTTATTTTGGTGGGCGTGCGGTCGATGCCGACGACGTGACCCTCGGCGTGATGGTCGCCTTTATGGCTTATGTCACCCG
>CAYGMR010000307.1:6277-7361 GCA_964350725.1 uncultured Ardenticatenaceae bacterium
CGCATCTACACCACGATGCAATCGGCGATGGCCGGTGGCGAACAAGTCTTGGAATTACTCAACACCGCGCCCGAGGTTTGGGATAATCCTGATGCGCAAGAAATGCCCCCTATCAAAGGGCGCATCAGTTTACAAAACGTCACTTTCCGCTACTTAGCTGACGGACAAGAAATTTTGCATGCTGTCAATTTGGAGATTGCACCCGGGCAAACAGTCGCTCTCGTTGGGCCGACGGGTGCAGGCAAAACCACGATTGCCAATCTCATCCCCCGCTTTTATGAAGTGACCGAAGGCGCGGTTTGTGTTGATGGCATTGATGTGCGCAGTGTTACGCAAACGTCATTGCGCCAACAATTTGGGCTTGTACCACAAGACCCATTCCTCTTTGCCGGATCGATTGCCGACAATATCCGTTACGGCCGTTTAGAATCCCCGCTGGAAGATGTGATTGCCGCCGCCAAATTAGCCAATGCCCATACCTTCATTTCCGCTTTGCCCGACGGGTATGAAACGCAAATTTTAGAAGGAGCGGTCAACGTTTCCGTGGGTCAACGCCAACTGTTGTGCATCGCCCGTGCTGCTTTGGTCAATCCACGCATCCTCATTTTGGATGAAGCCACGGCGAGTGTCGACACAGTGACGGAGGTGTTGATTCAGGAAGCGTTAGACCAGTTGATGGCAGGCAGAACGGCCGTTGTCATTGCTCACCGTCTCAGTACGATTCGCAATGCGGATTTGATTTGTGTGGTGCAAAACGGCCGTATTGTTGAACAAGGCAGTCACCTACAACTCATCCAACAAGCAGGTCTTTACCAGGAACTGTACCAACGCCAGTTCTTACCAGAAAACAATGCGTCATAATGTTTCCGCAGATATAGGTAAACCGCGACAAATCTTTTGACATAGATTAGTCATTAAATCGCAGTTTCCTTGCGGAATTCACAAAATCAAAATTGTTTTGGGTCAAAATATTTTTTGTGAATTACCTGAGGGGTGTGCAACCTCCACACTCGAGAGTCATTCCCGCACAGGCGGGAATCCATACGCTTGGATAACCTGGATACCTGCCTGCGCAGGTATGACA
>CAYGMR010000308.1:0-4982 GCA_964350725.1 uncultured Ardenticatenaceae bacterium
GCAGCAAACGACCACATCAGCCAAACCATGTGTGCTGCGAAAGGTATTGATAGCCAGGATACAGTCTGCAATACTATCGCTGGGCATTTCATCCAGGCCATCCAGCAAGAACAATAACTTATCGGCGGCCAGCCATTTGCGCCCAATGCGACGCGGGATTTGGTATTTGGCGACCAACTCCTCGACGACCCATTCGCTAATACCAATCTGTTTGCCAAACCAGCCGCTTAAATTGAGGATAACCGGCACAGGTTGGTTTTCATCCTCGTCTGCTAACACCAATAAATATTTGCTCAATTCAATGAGCGAGATCGTTTTACCTGCGCCGGGTGCACCCAGAATGAGCAGGGAGCGATCGGCATTACGGAAGGCGTGGTAGATGTTGGCGGCCTGTGGTTTGTGGTCGGCTGCCAATACATCTGCCCAGGGATGATCAATCATGTCGTTGATAAATTGCAGTTTGAGATCGATGAAGCGCTTTTCGGCGTGGATGGGATTCAGCACACCATTGACCCAAAAGCGACGCACCTTTTCGATCAAAACGCGACGGCTGCGTTGGTCGGGGGAAAGGTCGCTGAATGCTGTGGGGGTGACAACGGCCGTTTCGCGCTCTAAACACAATTGTTGGTAAAGGGCAGTTGTTTCTGGTTGTGGGGGTACGCCCAACTCTTTTTCCAACAGGTCGCTTAAGGCTTGGTATTGGTTATAGACGGCCGTCCATTCGCCCGAATTAGCATAAAGCTGCATGAGTTGGCAATGGGCAGGTTCATTGAGGGGGTCTAAATTGAGCCAACGGTGCGCGTAGGTAACGGCCGTATCCCATTGGTGCCGTTCTTCATGATAAACAGCCAGCCGTTTGAATGCGGTTGCCAGGTCACGCCGCAGTGCTTCACCTTGAATGAATGCCCATTGGTTAAAACTTGGGCTGTCACGCAAAGTGAAACCTTGTAAAAAATCAGCCTGATATAAAGCCACCCCTTTTTCAACGTCGCGACAATCGTTATCTGTTAGCTCGCTAACTGGTCCTAAAGCTGGCCTGATTAAACGCCGCAGCATAACGACGTCCGCTTCCCATTCTGCTTGTGGCTGCAACCCAATTTGGCGCCGATTGATGAAGAGGAAGTCATCACCCAACTCTTTTTTAAGCAGAGAAAGTGTATAGCGCAAGGCGCCACGTGCGTGTTTGTTATCTGATTCGGGCCACAGCAGCGCCGCCAATTCGGCGCGATCATGCAGCATGCCGGATGTTGCCAGGTAGGCGATTAGAGCCTCAACCTTAACAGAACGGAAATGCAGGAGACGGCCGTTTAACTGTATGCGAGGTGAACCCAATAAGGAAATCGTTAATTTATCAGACATGCGCACAAAATTTGAGAGTAGAGAAGCAATTTAGACAGGGTACAGGTTATTGTAACAAAAGGGGCAATTTGAGGCCAAAAAGTGATTGCTAACGATTTGATAACGCTTGATTTTGTATGCTTGCCCCAGCGTTTTTTATTTATTGCACTGCCAGGCTCCGGTGAACTGACCCCTTTTTGAAGATGCGCTGCACCTAATGCCCGACATTGCCCAATAGGAGAATTATTATGTATGCAAGAGTTATCACTGCTTTAGCGAAACCGAACACGATGGATTCGGCGGTTGACGTTTATAACAATGCCATCATACCGGCCACGAAAAAACAACCCGGATTTAAAGGGGCAAATTTGTTGGTGAATGGGAATACGGCCGTTTCTACAACCATTTGGGAGACAGAGGCGGACATGATCGCCAGTGAGGCTAGTGGCTATTTACAAAAAGTGTTAGCCAAACTTGGTCCGTTTTTAGCCGCGCCGCCAGAAAACGCACATTATGAAGTGCGTGCGCAGGTTTAGGGCTTGACCGTTTTTAACTTTGGACTTTGGTAAACAGTCAAGCCTTTGCGGATGCGTTTCCTTATCAAAATTTATTTGTGAACGCATCCTTAGCTAGGCAAACAGTCGGTAACATTCAAGGAGAAAGTCATGAAATACGTTGTTTATTTTTTTACCGTTTCCCTCTTTTTGATGATTTCTACACCTGCGATAGTGACGTTAAAGATCATCAACAACGTTAAAAATGTTGTCTCGCATCTACAAAAATAAGGGATGAAAAATTCGACACGGTTCAATAGTGCCATTTTCATCCTTACAAATGACTACAGCGAATACTTCGATAAATTCAGTACAGGTTGAGAAAGGAGCGAATGGCCGCAGTCTGGCAAATTCGTTCCTTCCTTCATTTGTTGTAGTCACAGATTGTAAAGGAGATTCTCTCATGAAACTTAGTAATTTTTTGACTCTAAAAGCTGTTATTTCAACATTTTTCGGAATTTTATTTGTTCTGGTTCCGGCCGCATTGATGTCGATTTACGGGCTTACTCTGGACTCGACTGGCGCATTGATAGCGCAGACAGCGGGCGCGAGTTTGATTGGCATTGGTCTTATCTGCTGGTTTAGCAAAAATGCAGACAGTCAGGCATTGTCAGGCATTACCCTGTCCCTGTTCATTGCCGACGGCATTGGCTTTTTCGTGCTTTTGAAAGGGCAGTTATCTGGGCAATTTAATGCATTGGGGTGGACAACTGTCGCCCTTTATCTGCTGCTCACTCTGGGATTAGGCTATTTCCGTTTTATGAAACCAGACGTTGCGGTACAAGCATAAAGTTAGTTATTGCTGGCTGGCGGTTGGTTGTTAGTACAAGCCACCAACTATCAACCACCATATAACAAAAAGGAATCCAAAATGACACAACCAAATGTAGAAGTTTTAGTTGCTCAGATTGAGGCGGTGAATGAAAAAGTAACGGCCGTTGCGGCCGCCTGCACCCCCGCACAATGGCAAACCGTTGTCCCTGAAGAGGAACGGACGGTAGGCGTGGTGTTCCATCACATCGCCTTTGCTTACCCTTTTATTGGTAAGTGGGCGAGCAAGGTTGCTAACGGAGAGGCGCTGCCGCAGCTGACCTATGATGATATTCACAATTTAAACCACCAGCACGCGCAGGGAAACAAAGCTGTGACCCAAGCAGAGACGGTGGCGTTGTTGGGGGAAAATGTAACGGCCGTTTGCGCCCAAATCCGTGCCCTACAAGATGAGCAGTTGGCAAAAACTGCCCCCTTCGCCCTGATTGGTAATCAGGAAATCAACGCCCAGCAAGTCATTGAGTGGTTCTTGTTAAACCATGCCAACAATCATTTAGAGGCGATTCAGGAAACATTAGATAGTGCATAAATTATTACCCATTAGCACTATCCTGTTGGCTGCATTAACCCTTCCGAATAAAGCGCTCTACTGTAAGAAATGGGGCAAATTCAAGCCAAAAAGCAGTTGCTAACCTTTTGATAATGGTCATGTAACAATCAATATCTATGATCCGAATCATTCCGACAAAAATAACAATCATATTAAGGCAACGGGGGTAGTTGTTGGCACGGGTTTTCCACCAAACAATACACCCGTATATGGCTTTAGTTGCACTCAATGTAGTGGCGAACCGTTACGCGGTTTCTTTTCTATGGCTTATGTTCCGGTTAATCCACCATCTGGGTTATGAGTAATACTTTGGCTAGGAAGAAAGAGTTGGCCAAACTTGGTTCGTTTTTGGCTGCACGGGCAGAAAATGCGCGTTATGAAGTTAGCATTCAAGACTTGATGAATTGAGCGATCTAAAAAACAAATACCACAATAGTCAGCCAGAATCATCTAGATAGTATGCAGTACAAGAAATTTTCAACAGTATCTGAAACCTTAAAAAAGGAGTAAATTATGTCAATTCAAGGTTCGCAAGCATTTTCTATCCTACTTGGTAAATTTAAATCAAAATGGAAACCCGGTTGGACTAATGCAGAATATTTCAACACAGTTAAAGATGGTAGTAAAAAGGATTTTTACTTTCTACTAAACACGTCCCAAGGGACGGTGCAAACACGCAAAATTCTTGGCGATGGTCGTATTGATAGTCGTACATGGAAAAGCACTTGGAGTTCAGGGTGGACAAGCGCTGCGTTTTATAAAGTAAACAATACCCAGTACCTATTCTTACTTAAAAAGAGTGGGGCGGGACAAGATGGTAAGAATGTCCATATTCACAAAATGGACCTAGATGGCTCGGTAGGGGCTACCATTGCAGCCTATGATTGGAGCGAAGGTTGGACTACGGTCGAATTCTATGAAGTGAACGGTTCGACATATCTATTTCTACTTAAAAAATCAAACGGAATAGTTCACATCCACCGTATGAATAACAATGGAAAAGTCGTTTATCCAAAGATCAAAAATTACGATTGGTCACAAGGGTGGACAACTGCCAAGTTCTTTGAAAGTAATGGAGATACATACCTTTTCCTGCTCAAAAAGAACGGTTTCGGACAAGACGGCAAGAATGTTCATATTCATAAAATGAAATCAGATGGCTCAGTGGGTGCCTCCGTTGCAACTTACAAATGGAGCGAAGGTTGGACTACGGTCGAATTCTATGAAGTGAACGGTTCGACATATCTATTTCTACTTAAAGAATCAAATGGAACTGTACATATCCATCGTATGAATAGCAATGGAAAAGTCGTTTATCCTAAAATCAAAAATTATGATTGGTCATCAGGGTGGACGGATGTTACCTTTTATCACAACAGTAACAATAAAATCTACTTGGCATTGTTAAAGAAACAAACAGGAGCCGGACATCTCCATGAAATCAACAATGATGGTACAGTGGGCAAGCGTATTAACCCAGAGGAACCTCATTCGGTTGGATTCTACGAAAAGTTACTTACTGAAGCTGGCGCTGGACAAAATCTTGTTGCCGATTACTGGAAAGAAATCTCTCGGGGAAAGATAGATCTTCACGGGTCGATTGTGAGGGGATGGTACACAATTCCAGCATCGTGGCAAGAGGTTAGAGATAGGGAAATACAGGATTCTAGAGCAGAAAGAATCCAAGCCGTGGTCGATGCAGCGTTTAG
>CAYGMR010000308.1:4992-7312 GCA_964350725.1 uncultured Ardenticatenaceae bacterium
CCCTTGCACCACATCATAGCTGTGCACAATGAATCGGTTAAGGACGATGGCTCAAGTAATGGGCGTATATTGTTGAATCACCCTGATCGCGAGACTCTCAGTTTCATCGCCCATGAAATGGGCCACACATTTAAACTGGGGCATTCGTATTCTGACGATGAATCCTACCAGAATGCGAAATGGTCAGAGCCTGGAGAATATGATGATGAATGGGATCTGATGAGTGCGCGTCACGTTCATACATTTAACAATGGTGCCAATTCTAGTGTTGGTCCTGGACTGAACACCTTTGCCCTTAGTCAACTTGGTTGGTTACAAAATAGCGAGGTTCATCATGTCACAGATGGTTCACCAAGTTGGGAGGATATTACGATTGGTTCGTTGAGTCAGAATTATAAAACCTCCAAGTGCCCAAAATCAATTCGTGTTCATATTAACTCTACAAATTATTACTCTGTGGAATTTCGTACAAAAGAAGAATGGGACCAGGGAATTCCAGAAGCAACAACATTAATCCACCGTATTAAAAACCACAAATCTTACTTGCTGCGACGGCGCAAAACTATTGATCCACAGCGAGCTCCACGCCAGTTTGTCAAAGATACAAATGACGGAATCGCAATTACTGTTCTGAAAAAAGACCTGGACGCAAAAACGGCCAAGATATATGTGGCTAAAAACAAGCATGATGTATTGATTCGCAAGGTTGGCTCCAATGGTATTGTCAATGGAGAAATATACCGCGCTAATTGGACATCAGGATGGTCTTTAAGCGAGACCTTTTCTATAAATGGGACTCCATACCTATTGTTGTTGAAAGCACAAGGGAATGGGACGGATGGAAAAAACGTTCATATCCATAAAATCACCTCAAATGGCAGAGTCGGCACATTGGTTAAGTCATATGCATGGTCAGGAGGGTGGACAAGTGTTGCATTTTATAAGGTAAACAACACCACATATCTATTCTTGCTAAAGAAGAGTGGAATGGGACAAGATGGGAAGAATGTCCATATTCACAAGATGAATGCCGATGGTACGGTAGGGAGTTCTGTGGCAGCTTACAAATGGAGCGAGGGTTGGACGACGGCTAAGTTCTATGCAGTGAACGGTACGACATACTTGTTTTTGTATAAAGAATCAAACGGAACTGTCCACATTCACAGAATAAACAATGATGGCAGCGTTATCTACCCTAAGATCGCCGCCTATAATTGGTCTCAGGGCTGGACAACTGTCAGATTGTATGCGGTTGGCAACACAACATATCTGTTTTTGCTTAAAAAGAGTGGGACGGGACAAGACAGTAAGAATGTCCATATTCACAAAATGAACTCAGATGGATCAGTAGGGGATCAAGTTGCGGCCTATAAGTGGAGTGAGGGCTGGACTACAGCCGAATTTTATGTGGTAAATGGGAAAACTTTCTTATTGATTCTGAAGCAATCAACAGGCCAGATGCATGCCCACGAAATAAGTGATCAAGGTACAGTTGGTAAACGGCTGATGAAAGAAGTGTGGCTTAAAGGGTGGACGGCCGCTCGTTTCTACGAGATAAATGATGCTAGTTATTTGTTCTTACTTAATGAAAATGGTGTCTGATTAGGAAAAGCATTTGCCAATTATGGACAATAAGACGATTACCAGTTTTAACTATGTTTTACTAGGGTTTCATACTCAAATTATGTCTTTGTAGTCCTGAAATCCTGGTAAACTAAAAGGAATCAGATCATGAAACTGACATTATTAAGACATGGAAAATCAGACTGGGATGTGCCAGTCAGCGATCCTATCGAACGCCCGCTTAAGAAGCGAGGGCGCAAGGATGCTCAAAGAATGGGTGAGTTTTTTGCAGGTATGCCGCCTGACTTGATTGTGTGCTCACCAGCTATCCGAACCCGCAAAACAGCAGAGTTGTTTGCCAAAATGGCTGGCTATACCAAGGAGATAAAGATCGATCAGCGTATGTATAATGCTGGTCATGAAAAATTATTGGAAGTCATACATGAGTTACAAGAGGATCATGTTGTGATGGTTTGCCATAATCCTGGTATTGGAAATCTGGCCTCGTTTTTGGATGGTGAAGGAGGTCAGAAGACCGTCTCACAACTCCACATGGTCACTGCAGCAGCTGCCCACCTTGTCTTTGAAGATTTTGCCAATTGGGGCGAGGTAAAAGAAAATTGCGGCCAATTGCGAGCACTTGTAACGCCACGATTCCTAAAAGCGCTTGCTGGCTAAACCACGAGAATTTGTTCAATGGATTAAAAAATTGACAACCCTACCTTTCAATTTCCCGCATTCAAAATCGACACGGCCG
>CAYGMR010000309.1:0-7259 GCA_964350725.1 uncultured Ardenticatenaceae bacterium
CAGGACTGGCACATAGACCGAGCTATACCAATCAGTTGCGGCCATTGCCCGCGAAACAGCTTCCTGATTTGGACTAATCTCATCGAGTAAGGTTTGGTGATGAACATCAATTTGATCTAATAAGGTTTGATATTGGCCACAGATTGTCATTAACAAATCAATATCAGGGAAGTGCTTATCTAAGCCTGTTTTTTCCAGAAAATCTGCGTAGTTCGCTTTGCATATGATTTTGTCAATATCATCATCGGCTGACAATGCGACTCTGGTTTTTACCTCGGTTACAAAGGCTGAAATCGTTCCACTGCCTAGTTGGCGTGCAACTGAAACGCGATGATTTCCGTCAAGGACAAAGTAAGCATCACCAATTTGATAGACTTCAATAGGCGGCAGGCCAGCCATATCGTTGAATGCCTTTTTGACATGTGCCCAACGGGTTTCATCATGCGCATTTTTGGGTAAAAAGTCGCTGGTGAAATCTCGGAAACGGCCGACACTCCCCACGATCTTGTGCAGCGGTATTTCTGATAGGCCACGCGGCACAGGCTCCTCGACAGGCTTCAAGTTTTTTAATGTTGTTTCGTAATCCAAGAGGTTAATCGATTGCCCCTTGAGCCGCGCCAAAACTTGTTGCAAGACAGCCGCTTTGCGCGCACGTTTAAAATCTCTGATTGCTAACTCATAGCTGTCGAATGTTGGTTCTTGCATATTTCCCATCAGTTATTGGGCCATCACCTTTTGCGCCCACGCTGCCACAACGCCACGACTTCGACATGGTACGTTTGTGGCGTCAAGTCGATAGGCTGAACTTCAACCAGCCGCCAGCCGGCACGATCCATCTGTTTACTATCACGCGCTAATGTGCCTAACTCTGAACTGACATACACGATACGCTGCGGCTCCATTTTTTGAATCGCTTTTAACACGGTCTCTGACAAGCCATCAGATGTGGGATTGACAACAACCACATCGGGTTTGAGGTCTAATGATGGTAAAACCTCTTCCGCCCAGCCCTGATAAAGGGAAACATTATCGGTATGGTCGAGGTTAACGGCCGTATCTGCCACCGCATCCCCATTCACCTCCACACATACAACTTCACGCGCCGCCTCTGCCAAGAAAGTCGTCAGCAAACCCACGCCACTGTACACATCCAAAACTGTTTCAGCACCCTTTAAATTTGCATAGGCTAACACAGCATCAACCAACAGTTCCGCGCCACCCTGACTGGGTGGAAAATAACAACCGGGTGACACCCGAAACTCGCGGTCTTTCACTTGTTGTGTCAAATAAGGGTTACCGATGAGAGAAGCGGCCGTTTTATCCGGCAGCACAATCGCTACCGAAACAGGGAAATCAGCCTCTAAATCTGGCGGCTCGACACCATCAATCTCAAAAGCTGCCAACACTTCATCATCGGCTCCCACACGCAGGGTCAATTTACGCAAACCAGGCAGCGCTAAATCCATATCCTGCCAAACTTCCAGCAAACGCGGGTGCATAATCTCACAGCTATCTATCGCCATCACTTGCCGCAACTGTGGCGACCAAAATCCAATACCACCCTCCGCCGTCGGACTAAAACTCATCTCCAGCCGGTAAGCCCATTGCTGTGGATTCGGCAGGGTTGGCTGCACTTTGACCTTTTTTAAGCCGCCAATGCGCTTGAGTTGATCGCGCACAACATCTTGTTTGGCACGTAATTGGGATTCATAGGCCATATGCTGGAAATGGCAGCCACCACACACACCAAAATATTGACAGCGCGGTTCGACACGGGATGACGAAGGTTGGATAATGGCTTTGAGCTCTGCACGCGCAAAACGCCCCTTATCTTGTGTGACGTCAACCCGCACGAGTTCGCCGGGGATGGTAAAGGGCACAAAAATCGGCCGTTTATTTTCATCATGACCCACGGCAGAGCCGCCATGCGCCATATTCGTAAGTTTAAGTTTTAGTTCTTCCATAAAGTATCTTCATAGTGGAAAAAGGACATGGTTCATTTCCTAGGAAATTATCTTTACAATTGACTGCGGATTGAAATCCGCAGCTAACAAAAGGAAGTGCGTTGAAACACACTAAGAAACGGTAATAAAACAACTGTCCGCAAGGCTAACGATGCAATTCCAACTATTATTTAATCATCAGCACTAAAGGCTTACCAACAGCGTTATTAACCTGTTTTAACGGGTTTCCTTTTTTAGCCGCGTATTTCTATTCCAAAATCTCCGCAGTTCTCTGTGTCTCCTCCGTGCCACTCCGTGTTCCTATTATTTAGTAACTCTACCCAATCCGTCCAGTGGCGACCAACATCGTAAACGAAGCGATAAACCAATGGATCAACCACGGATAGACGAATGATTGTGATTGCCAAGCAATAAAACCGAATGCAATCCCGCCAAAAATTGTGCTCAGGGTTTCAACTTCCGGCTTGCCCAAATGCATGAATGCAAAAGGGATTGCTTGGATCAAGATGGCTGGCCCTGGGCCTAAATAGCGTGCCAACGCAAAGAGCATAAAACCACGCCACATAAATTCCCAGGCAAACAGCTCAACCCCATTCAACCAGAGCAAACGTCCCACAGTATCTGGTGCTTTTTTAACGTAATACGCTTGCATCGCTGGGGTACGCGCTAAAAACCATAGGATGATCGCCATGCCCACACAACCAATCAGCGTCCACATCAACCCCACGCGCCAGTTACCCAACTGAAAACCAAAATCTTTTGGTGATTCACGAAATAGGAAGATGATAATCAACATGGGGATGATGAAATAGAAGATAAAACGGTCGTATGCTTTTGTGCCAGTGATGCGGTGGCCATAATAATCCAACATCGGCACAACCGTGCTGTAGATGATGATGAAGGAAAGTTTGAGGTCGAATGCGACGCCGCCGATGGTGATCATTTGTTTCCTCATGGTGCCGGGGCAATGCCGACTAATAATGTAAGCCGTGTGTCAGCTTCGTTGCTTACGCCGTGGACGACACCGGCGGCCGCCCAGACGACTTCGCCGGCGCTTGCTGTGATCTGTTGGTCACCGATTTGAAAACGGCCGTTGCCCTCTACCACATAATAAAATTTATCCTGATCAGCATGATCATGTGCTTTTTGCACTTGTCCCGGCTCCAAACAATTCAAACCCAACAACAATGCATCCCCGCGGAACAAAGTTGTTTTATAAAACTTCTCGGATCGTGACCCTGTATGCTCAGACACTTTCTTAACAAACGTCATTTATTCCTCTTTTTATGTTTCAGACGATGCTCACTTATTATTGTCAATTGGCAATTGAGCCATTTTCATGACTAATCACAATACTGCGTTGACGACTTCATCATTTGGAAAAGCTTTGGCGACATCAGGGGAAAGTAAAACTAAAATTGTGCCCGTTCGATTACGACCAACATACTTACCACGCACACCAGACGAAGTTCATCTTCTATAAGCTAAGTATAGCTGTAGCCGTGACACAATTCCAGCAATGCCTAAAAAGAGACTCGGGTTGCTAGCCAAGAGCAAGTTTGAAAAACTGTTTTCTGAACACATAAACAAAAAACGTGCCTGCGCTAAGTTGCGGACACGTTTTTTCATTTAGACACAAAAAAGCCAGGCAGTTAACGTATGCGCCTGGCTTCTTACTAAAGAATTTTAAGCAGGAATACCAATATCTACCATATTGACTAAGACGCGTTCCAGCGTCATGGTATGGCTGCACACGCCACGCGTTGCAAAAAAGTCACAATCGCAGCCCCAATTCCCGTGTTCATAACTTACTACATGAACACTGTCATTTTCACCGCGAATCGTCGCATGGAGCGTCTCAAATTGAATGCGATCTCGTTCTTCTGCGTACATTTTCGCTTTTTCAATTTTGCCAATCATACCATAATCCATTTTTATATCTCCTCTCTGCTAGTACCGGCGCTTGTCCGGTATCTATAACAAAAACGCACGCGAAATTGCGTGCGCTAAGAATAATTAATTGTCTGTTTCGCTGATTTCATGAACAGTCTTAATGATACAATATCCATGATTAAAGTATACTCCACTACGCTAAAGTGTCAACGCATCAAGATTACGTTTCCCCTACGGAAACAGGAATATATATTCTATTCTCAGATTCGATGGAGGCTACAACGAATTGGGGAAGGAACGAATTTTAGCATGTCTTTTTGTTCGCTCCTTCCAAAATTCGTTGTTGTCCCCTTATTCGTCAGCAACAACCTGAATTTCGGCTAAAAACAGGCGCTCGTTGAGCCAATGCCCATCTTCGGCTACCATGTTGAGGCGATTTGTGGTTCCTTTTTCCACTAAGGCTAATTGGATTTGATAGGAACCAGGCGGCAGTTTTTTGCCGATTGATAAGAGATGTGTATCAATGATACGCTCGCCCTCTGTCCAGGCCATGGTTGGAGATTGCCCATCTTGCGGTTGTGCGATATGGGTTTGGATGACATTGCCGTTTTCATCTAACAGCCGTATTTGCACTTCATAGGCATCTAAGTCATTCTGCATGGCTTGCCAATAAAGGGTGATGGCTAAGACATCACGCGGATTAAATGTGCGCTGATTGTATTCGTAGCCGAGCAAACGAATTTGATCTTCAAAGTTGGCTGATTGGGCATTGGGTACGGCCTGCACTGAGCGGGTCGAAGTGGCCGTTTCTGCTCCCCCTTCCAACGGCAACAAATCAATCGCAGCCAAAGGCAGCGCATCGCCAAGCATTTCGCCATCGGCAGATGTCACACCTAACCGGTACCCTTCATCCTGGGCATAAAAACCAATACTCAAAATCGCTTCCGCTGGTGTATATGCCGATTCAGGCAAATAAAGGCGCACGGATTCGACAAAACGGTCGCCGGGCTGCCATTGACTGCTGGGGAAATTGCCCAAACCAGGATGGGTGTCACGCTGCGCTGCCAGGGCGCCAACCTCATCAATCAAATGCACAAATAACAGGTAATCGCCAGGCGGTTGTGCCAACACTTCCCAATAGAGATCAACATCTACATATTCGCCGGGATGCAAGTTGTCGGTGCTGACAGAGTAGCCTTGTAACTGCACAAGGTTGTCGAATTGGATGGTTGTGGGATTAGGAACAGCCTGCACTGAGCTTGTCGCAGTGGCCGTTTCCGCCCCAAACGTTTCCGGTCTTGCAAAGGCAGGCTGCAAAAAGCCAAACAACGCGACCAACGACAAAACAACCAAGCCCACACTAACGCCCACGCTCAACCATTTGCCTTCACCTTGTTTACCAAACAGCGTTGGCCAACGACTGAATCCATAAAAAATCAGCAGCGCCAATGACGGCAGTGCCGGAAAGAAAAAGCGCCCCATCGGCCCGGCCGGGCTAACCAACAAATAGTTAAAAACAACGGCAGCAAATAAAAGCACATTCAAGGCCAACACCGCCAAATAAACAGTAAACTGCTGCATTTCCTGGCGATCACGACGCAAAAATGGAATCAATATGCCGGCCAGCCCAAACAGCGCGATCCACCACAACAAATCATAAATGATTTGTGGCAGCGGGATTTGCCCGTAGCCAAAACGCCCCCATAAACTTGTCCACACATATGGCAGTTCGTAAATCGCGACACCCAAACTTTCGGATGGGTTACGCACGCCCCACAACTCGGTCAGGCGCTCGAAGCCAGTTGGCTCACCATACAATATCTGGTTGCGCACAAACCACCAGCCGGATAACACCGCTGCCACACCCAAACTGACCAACGCAACAAGCAGCCATTGGCGCCACTGCCGCTTACGCCAGGCGACCCAGGTCACCGTCAGCCCGATAGTCAGGCCAACAGCGGCCAAATTGAATTTGCTCATCAGCGCCACGCCATAAGCTGCACCCAAAATGATGCCCCAGCGCAAGCTGAGGCCACGTTCATCGCGCAGCAAACGCACACAGGCCAGCGTCACCAGCGCACCGCTAAACGCGGCGACGACATCATTGTTGATCGCCCCAGCCATGTAGAGAAACATGGGGTTAAAGGCGACGATGGCCGCGCCGCCAACTGCTAGAAACGGCCGTTGCTCCCAAATCGCACGCCCGATCAACCAGGTTAAGAAGACCGTGGCAGCACCAAACAAAATATTAACGATTCGTGCCAAATGCGCCGCCAGCGCTTCACCAGCCCAAGGGAAGTTTTCATCGGGGCCATGGATGTATTGGTTTTTATTATCGTCGCCGACATCCCAATAGCGATACGCCCAAAACGGATTACGTTCTGGTTCATAACACACATCACGCCCCGTCTCGACTCCTGCCGTCACGATAGCCGCCACTGTATAGTAAAGTGGTGGGTGATGCCCTTGCGCACTGCACCCAACTTCACCTTGCACCGGCAATGCACCCAACTCGACGATATGGCGCACAAAACGATAATGGCGCAGTTCATCCGTCGCTTCATGCAGCGGATTTACGACACTATATAAAAAACTCAGCGCACAAAACGCTACTAAAATCAGGCCAATGGCCCAATGCTCATTCTTCAAAACCTTTTATCCCGTCTCCTCATTCGCCCAGCGTAACTTAAACTGAGGTCTGCGAACAACCTGTCATACCTGCGCAGGTATCCAAACGCTTGGATTCCCGCCTGCGCGGGAATGACACGACTGACAACTTGTGCGTGCCCCTCTTAAACTGCGCGGGTTGGGCAAATTATCATCCGTTTTTATCAATATCCGCTGTCGTCACACGAATATGATCTTCGCCATCAACCGTCAAAATGCGTTCCCCCGTTTTGGGATCATACAAACCAAATACGGCCGTTACGCCCTCTATATCCTCCGGTGCGGCCAACCAATGCTGCTGGACAAATAAATCACCCGGCTGCAATGTAGTGGGATCAACCCACAAACCATCATCTCCGACCAAGAAACTGTTATCTGTATCCTGCAACTGTGCAAATACATACAGGCGCGGACCAGAATAGACACCCGGCGGTGGCGGATTGCTAATCAGCGGTATGTCGGGCAATTGTAACGGCCGTTGTACCTGCCAGCCCAATTCCAATACCCCGCCTTCACTATCATAATCCGCCGACACCCAACAGAGGCCATTTTGGAAACAGATAGAATCAGATACAGAGGGCACATCCACGACCCGATTCAACTCATAACCACCGACCGCAACAGCACCCGGCAGCGGCTCAAACCGATCAGCAAAGGGTGCTGCCACATTGGGAAAGCCACTAAAACTCATATCTGGCTGTAACAATAACGCACGTTCAGGATTATGCGAGCGTG
>CAYGMR010000310.1:0-3948 GCA_964350725.1 uncultured Ardenticatenaceae bacterium
ATTCGTGCAATTCGTGGCGAAAGAAGCCTATAAGAACGAGTATGCAAACGCCCTGTCAATGACAACAACGAATTATGGAAGGATCGAATTAAGACATTCCGCTAGCAAACTCGTTTTTTCCTCAATTCGTTGTTGTCGATCAAGAATAACAAAAATTCCTACAACTTGTGGGCGATCTGTGCCAGTCGTTCCACAGCTCGTTCTAATTCGCTCATCGCTGTGGCGATTGAGAAGCGTACGTGTCCCTCAGCAGCTTGGCCAAAAGCAGCCCCTGGCGTGCCTGCGATGCCCCCCATATCAAGCAAAGCATCCGCCAACTGCATACTGTTTTTGTCGCTGTTGGGAAAACGCGGCATGAGATAAAAAGCGCCTTCGATCATGGCGCATTCAATCCCGTCAATGCTGTTGAGTGCCGGTACCATAAAATCGCGCCGCGCTTGGTAGGAATCACGCATGTCGGCGATACAGTCTTGCGGGCCGCTGAGCGCCGCAACGGCCGCATGCATGGTAAAAGTTGCTGACGAGGAGATGGTTTGTCCGTTGATGCGTGCGGCGATCTGCATGATTTCGCTGGGCCCTGCCAGATAGCCTAAACGCCAGCCGGTCATCGCATATGCTTTGGAAAAGCCATTGACGATGAGGGTGCGGGCGGCCATGCCGGGTTGGGCGGCGGGTGAGATATGCTGACGCCCGTCGAAGATCAACTTCTCGTAAATTTCATCTGATAACACATAGAGATCGTTTTGGATGGCAACGGCCGTTAACGCATCGATTTCGTCTTGAGTCAACACACGCCCTGTCGGGTTCGTGGGTGTATTCACCATGATCGCTTTGGTTTTGCTGCTGATGTGGGCTTGGATCAGTTCGGCCGTAATCGTGAAATTGTCAGCGCTGTCTAGCTGCACACGCACCGGCACGCCCCCATTCAGCAAAATGATCGACGGATACGAAACCCAAAATGGATCAAAATAGATGACCTCATCCCCCGGATTGAGCAAGACCGAAAGCGCCAAATTTAATGCCCATTTGCCGCCGGGTGTGACCACCACATCGGTGCGCGGATCAACCTTGATTTGATTATCCTGTTCTAACTTGAGTGCAATGGCATCCAATAATGGATTGATGCCTTTCATTGGACTGGGATAATGCGTCGCACCCTGTTCGATGGCCTGCAAAGCAGCGGCGGTGATGTGGGCGGGGGTGTCAAAATCAGGATCGCCACCGGCCAGCGCGATCACGTCTTGGCCAGCAGCTTTTAAGGCACCAGCTTTGTCACTGACAGCCAAAGTCATCGATACGGGAATATTACGTGCAACACGGGATAATTCTTGCATAAAAACTCTCTTTTTTGAGCAGTCAGCAGTTTAGCTGATTAGCTGACTGGCTGAATGCTCTTAATTTATTAACGCGTTGCTATTGTAACAAAGGTTATTGAGATGGAAAAAGACGTAAGGGTAACGTAAGTAATTTCGTAAGGCGACCACAATAAACTATGGGGAGTATTGGTTAATAATAAACGCACGAAAACTATCCAGCCGAAGTTTTCACACATGAGTAACGGAAAAAGAATCGAAATGAGCAATCTCCACACCCCCATATCACTTTTTGACAAACATGCTATGCCATTTCTTTGGCGGCATCCACGTTTAAAAAACGTGATCAAGCTGATTTTTGATTATACCATTGTCATTCCAGCACTGTTTTTCTTATCACCCATGTTATTGATTATCACAGTGTTAATTCTGCTGGAATCACCAGGTCCTGTTTTGTATCGGATGCGTGTCTTGGGCTTGAATGGGGTTGAATTTCAGGCGTACAAATTTCGCGTCATGTTTTTGGATGCTGACGATCGTTTGATTCAAAACCGTCAGCAGTGGGTCTCGGTTTTACGTGGTGACCGCAGTCAACGGGACCCGCGCTTCTTACGTATCGGTTGGTTTTTACGGCGTTCAGGACTGGAAGAGCTGCCACGGCTGCTCAATATCCTCAATCGGGATATGTCGCTGGTAGGGCCACGTGCAGTGACGCGGCAAGATGTGATGAAATACGGCCGTTCTAACATCGACGCACTGACTTCCGTCTTGCCTGGTTTGACCGGCTTAGGCCAACTACAAGGTGTGATGCTGCCAGCTACAGAACATGTTGACCTGGAAATGCAATACATCAACAATTGGTCGCCCTGGCTGGATATGAAAATCCTCGTGAATACATTCTCGATCGCATTTAAAGGTCAACCGGTCTGATTCATTCTCAACACAAATTCAGAAGCCCGTATGGAATTGTCCATACGGGCTTTTTTTGTTGTTGGTTCCTCACTTGGACAGGTCCAAATCAAAAGGATGATCAAGGATTACACAGATTTTTTTCAATCTGTGTAATCTTTGATGTACATGTTGCAGAAACGGCCGTTGCTCAATAACGTGCTTTCATAGACAATACCCGTCTATGTTTGAATTAATTTTTCTAGGCACCTCTTCCTCAGCCCCTTCCATCCATCGTGGCTTGGCCGGGCATATCATCCTTTACCGGCAGCACCGCTTCTTGTTGGATTGTGGCGAAGGCACACAGCGTCAAATTTTGCGCACAGGTCTGGGCTTTAAGCGTTTGGATAAAGTGCTGTTGACCCACAGCCATCTGGATCATATTTTGGGTTTAGGTGGCCTGGCTTCGACACTCAGCCGTTGGGAAAATCTGGATCAATTTGACATCTACGGTGGGCGGGCTGCGCTCTCGCGCGTACACAACCTGCTCTACAAAGTTGTTTTTCCTGGTCCGCAGCCGCCAGTTGCCATTAATCTGATTCCGCTGGAGCCAGGCAAAGTCATTATAGAAGACGACAAATTTTGCCTGACCGCTTTCCCCGTCCAACATCGCGGCCCCGATTGTTATGGCTTCCTGTTCCAAGAAAAACCGCACAGTCCCTTTTTGGCTGAAAAAGCATCTGAACTCGGTGTGCCGTTTGGCCCCGAACGCTCTGAGCTGGTACGCGGCAACCCTGTCACACTGGCGGATGGGCGTGTGATCCAGCCGTCTGATGTGTTGGGGACAGAAATCCCTGGCACAAAATATGTTCATATTGGCGATGTGGGGCGTGTAGACACCTTGGTGGAGATGTGCCGCGATGCGGATACACTCGTGATTGAATCGACTTATCTGGATGCAGAGGCGGAGATGGCGCAGCAGTTCGGCCATTTAACAGCTACACGCGCAGCACAATTGGCTCGCGAAGCCAATGTCAAAACGTTGATCTTGACGCATTTGTCACGCCGTTATCACGAGCGCGACGTGCGCAATGAGGCGCGTGCCATTTTCCGCAACACCTATGTCGCCCGTGATCTCGATCATTTCCAGATAACCCGCGATGGAGCCATCCGGTTAAAAAAATAAATAGGGCTTCGTAGCCCGATTTTCCAAATCGGGGGCGATTTTGCAAAATCGCCCTACTGGAGTATCTATGACAACTATTCCAAAAAAAGCTGAGATTGTCATTTGTGGGGCGGGTATCGCGGGTATTGCGGCGGCTTACTTTCTGACAGTAAGATATGGCATTCGGGATGTTGTTTTGGTGGATGAACGGCCGTTTCTATCCCTCACCAGCGACAAATCTACCGAATCGTACCGCAATTGGTGGCCAGGGCCGGGTAACGCGATGGTACGTTTGATGGATCGCAGTATCGACCTGCTCGAAGAATTAGCCGCTGCCAGTGACAACTTTTTCCATCTCAACCGGCGCGGCTATGTCTATTTGACTGCCGATCAAAAGCAAGCGGCGCAGATGCGCCAAGAAGCCGCAACAATCGCGGGTTTAGGTGCGGGTCAACTGCGCGAACATAGTAACGTCACAACCTACCAGCCTGCGCCCGGACATGGCTACCGTGATCAACCCGTCGGAGCCGACTGGATTAGCGACCCGGCTCTTATTCAAGCCTACTTTCCCTTTATTACTGA
>CAYGMR010000310.1:3975-7259 GCA_964350725.1 uncultured Ardenticatenaceae bacterium
TATGCTGCATACGCGCCGCTGTGGTTGGCTGAGTGCGCAGCAGTTGGGCATGTATTTGTTGAGTGCGGCCAAAAAACATGGTGCACGCTTGGTCGACGGCCGTATTACTGCTGTCACAATCGAAAATGAGTGTGTAACGGCCGTGCAACTAAACCAAACCGAAACCATCCACACCCACACATTCATCAACGCGGCTGGCCCACTCATCAAACAGGTGGGCGCGATGTTGGGGGTTGATTTGCCGGTTTACAACGAGCTGCACGGCAAAATCTCCTTTGAAGATACGCAGGGCATCATCCCCCGCGATGTGCCGCTGATGATCTGGAACGATCCGATGTTTTTGCCCTGGCGTGCAGAAGAACGCGCTGATTTAGCCGAATTTGAAGATACAGCCTGGCTGTTAGACCAATTCCCGGCTGGTATTCATTTCCGCCCGGAAGGCGGCCCCGGCGCACAAACGGTGTTGGTGCTGTGGCCTTATCATATCAAAACATTTGAGACCCCCATCTGGCCAATCCAAATTGAACCGGAAACTGTTGAGGTGGTCATGCGTGGGTTGACGCGCATGGTGCCTGGCAGCAGCGTCTATTTGGAACGGCTCAGCAAACCGTATATCGATGGCGGTTATTATTGTAAAACACGTGAAAATCGGCCGTTGATTTGTCCGCTGCCTGTGGAAGGTGCTTATATCATCGGTGCGTTGTCTGGTTATGGCATCATGGCAGCGACGGGGGCGGGTGAGCTGTTGGCCGCGCATGTTATCGGCGGTGAGCTGCCAGATTATGCACCCGCTTTCCATCTGGAGCGCTATCAAGACCCGGCTTACCAGCAGTTATTAGCCGGTTGGAGTGCGGTCGCAGGCCAATTGTGAGTGAGAAAAAAGCACCGCATATCGGCACACTCACAGAGAAATCGTTACATGCTGGCCTGAAAAGCTGGTACGGCCGTCCCGGTGACCAATTTGAAGTGCGGGTTGATGGGTTTGTGATCGATATCGTGCGCGACGAATTGTTGATCGAAATTCAGACGCGCCACTTATACGCCATGAAGCGCAAATTAAAGCGTTTGCTGGCTGACCATCACATTCACCTCATCCACCCCATCCCGTGCGAAAAGTGGATTGTGCGTGAAGATGCCGCTGGCAACTTTATCCAACGGCGCAAATCACCCAAACGCGGCCAAATTCTCAATATTTTCGATGAGCTCATACGCATTCCACATTTGTTGTCCCATCCCAATTTGACGCTTGAGGTGGCTTTAACACAGCAGGAAGAAGTTTGGCGCGACGATGGCAAGGGCAGTTGGCGACGCAAACGGTGGAGCATCGCCGACCAACGGTTGCTGGCTGTCGTTGATCAAGCTGTTTTTACGACACAACAAGATTATGTGGCTGTGATTCCTGATGATTTAATACGGCCGTTTACCAACCGCCAATTGGCCGCTAAACTGAAATGTCCTGTCAAACTGGCACAAAAAATCACCTACACATTACGCAAAATGGAATTATTGGAAGTTGTGGGCAAACAAGGCAACGCATTGACGTTTAACGTAGCATGTGGTGCGTAAAACGTAGATACTTTTACGCGCTACGCAATATTTATGCGTTTACGATTTTACGTTACAATTAGACGATAATATTACCTATCAATTTGTGGAGAAAAGCTGATGAATGAAGAACGGCCGTATACCTTCCTCTGTTTGGCAAATGAATTTAAGGGCATTCCTTTCCTGATAGAAGCCAAACGACTGGGTTGTTATGTGATTGTGTTGACAGATGAAAAAAGAGGCGATGCGGCTTGGCCACATGATAGCATTGACGAATTTTATAAAATGCCTGACATCTCAGAACAACCGGCTGTCACCTATGCTGTCAGTTACCTGGCACGCGGACGCAAGATCGACCGGATTGTGGCTTTGGATGATTATGATGTGGCTACGGCCGCTTCACTGCGTGAGCATTTGCGTTTGCCAGGATTGGGGGAATCGGGTGCACGGTTTTTCCGCGATAAATTGGGTATGCGCGTGCGCGCACAAAGCCAGGGGATTGTGCAGCCAGCATTTACGGCCGTTTTCAATTACGACGACCTGCGTACCTACATGGAGACTGTCGCTGCCCCTTGGGTCTTAAAGCCGCGTTTTGAGGCCGGCGCGATTGGCATTCAGAAATTAAGCGATGCTGTGGCGGTATGGCGTGCTTTAGAAAACTTGGGTGACAAACAATCCTATTATTTGTTAGAACAATTTTTGCCGGGGGACGTATACCATGTCGATACATTGATATGGCAAGGCGAACCGTTATTTGCGTTGGTGAGCAAATATGGTGCCCCACCGCTGTCGCTCACGCAAGGTGGCGGTATTTTTAATACACGCATATTGTCACGTGAAAGCGACGAAGCGCAGAGGGTATTGGCTGCAAACAAACAAGTGCTGAATGCGTTACAGCATCCCGGTGGCGCAGCACATACAGAGTTTATTCGGGCCCATGCCGACGGCCGTTTCTATTTTTTGGAGACAGCCGCCCGCGTTGGTGGTGCGAATATCGATAAGATGGTGAAAGCAGCAACGGGGATTGAACTGTGGGCAGAAGCGGCACGGATTGAGGTTGCAAAATTGCGTGGTGAGAATTACGAACTGCCGCCCCATCGGGATGAGTATGCAGCTTTGATTACGTGTCTGGCACGCCAGGAACATCCTGATCTCTCGACGTATACGGACCCAGAAATTGTGTGGCGTTTGGATAAACCGTATCATGCGGGGTTTTTGTTGGCTTCACCTGATGCGGGACGGATTGAAGAATTGTTGGGGGTGTATAACGGCCGTTTTGCCCAAGAATTTCTCCATCACCAACAAAACACAAAAAAGGCACGTACAACTTTTTAGATGCAAAGATATTTGCATGATGAGAAAAATACCGCGAACAGTGCAGCAACGTATCAGAAACAAACTGAATACCGTCGCGATCAATCCATATAGCCAACATCGTAATGTCAAACGCCTGTCCGATAGTCACCAATATCGCTTAAGAATAGGGGATTGGCGTGTTCTTTATGAAATTGAACAGTATACGCGATCGCGTCAAAGCAGGAGACGAAGAGCTAATTCCTGATTATGTGGTTTATGCTTTACTCGATGGTCAAAATCCGATCAAGGTGTGGCGCGAATATCGGGGACTAACTCAAACAGAACTGGCGCAACAAATCGGCATTAGTAAAGCGTTTATGAGCCAAATTGAGTCGGGCACACGCTCTGGTGACAAACATTTAGAAAAGATCGTAGCTGTTCTT
>CAYGMR010000311.1:0-6869 GCA_964350725.1 uncultured Ardenticatenaceae bacterium
TTAAGCATTGAAACCATCCAAATTCGTGTAAATTAGTGAAATTTGTGGCAGAAATTTGGCGTATGCAAACGTCCTACGCGCGTATCTGAAATGGTCATCAGTTCTTTGCCATTTTTTCTAGATGCTGTGCAATCGCGCGTTTAAAGAACAGTGAAATGAGCCATAGAAACGGCCGTGTCCCCATATTTTTGGGAAACAATTGAAATTTGCGTGTTACCATGGTTGAACCAGATTGATCTTGAAAATCCCATTCTTCATTGAAGTGGGTAGCGAGGCGGCTCAAAGGGGGTGAAAATTCATGTAGTTTCATGCTAACTTTTTGGCCAACTTCCCACGCATAAATTTCCTCAACATGCGTTGAACCATCTTTGTTGAGCACGCGTATGCGCGTGCCAAGCATATCTTCGGTTTGCTTCTCGAACGTGGCACTTTGTATGCCAGGTAAAAAAGCATAGCCCTCAAATTCAGGCCAACGATCAAGATTAGCGATTTCAGCACAGATTACGTTGGCAGATTTAGGGATGACTTGACTACATTCAAACTCGATAGGTGTTGTCACTTTTTGCCTTTTCCTCCTGATGTTCAACCCCTAAGTCAGCTGCCAGATCATAAAACCGCTGCGCCTCTTTTTGATCGCCGAGCAGCTCATAGGAATGACCCATATTTAAGTAAAGCGATGGATAAAATGGCTGGATACGGCCGTTGGCGACAGCTTCGGCGCGTTGTAATGCCTCTTGATTCCACTTAAATGTATCCTGCGGGGTTGCTTGATGGCGTGCAACATAATGCGCGGCGATACAGGCTTCATAATCATCTTGTGCATCTTGCCATGCCTGTTGATAATATTTTTGTGCATCTTCAATTTTGCCTTCAAATTCAGCGCGTGTGCCCGCGAGGCAGCGTTTTATGACGTGATTATTAATGTCCATTTCTATCTGGTTAATCATTGTGGAACTGAGCGAAAAGTAACAAAACGCCTGACGGGTCCCAAACGGTTGTCACTAAAGCGCCATAAGATTCTTCTTTGGGTGCATTCAGCCGGGCATCTTTGAAGTTGCCATCTTTGATTACTGTGGAGGCATGTTGATGCCACGCATGGGCATCCTCAACTTTAATATGCAGCACAAAATTGTTTGCCCACGCTTTGTTATAGTAATTTTGCAAGTAGAAACGGCCGTTGGCCAGTTCCAACTCGGCAATATCATCATTCTCAGCACGGTAGTTCAGCTGCCAACCAAGTGCCGTATAAAAGCGCAGCGATTCCTGGAAATCCTTCGCGGGTACAAAAACTTTGACATCAGTTGCGGTTAGATTCATGGCGGTACCTCTCTCAATTAACTTTCAGTGCTTTTATCCACCCTCAACGGGCCACTCGAGATGATGTCAGACGAAATCATCATTCGGGGAAAGTGTTGGGTCAAATTGTCGCCAATCTAACATTATTTGTTTCTTGGAGCAAAAAGTCAAAGGTAGCGCTCAAACTGGTTACATTTTTTAGCTGCGTTTTGCCTGCTTGTTCAATCGATAAACTGGCCAAGTTTGTAATTTGGTTGTTGCCTATAATTCTCTCTACATGTTGCAACGGTCTTATACTTAATTCAACTCGCTGTCATTGTCATTTATGTTCTGATTTTGCTCCTGGATACGGATAGCCGCATTTAAGGTTTGCATAAAATCATCTAAAGGCACGTTATGAATTCGGGCTGCTTTTTCAACAGTTATGGCTTTGGTAATCACGCGGCGTAAAGAATAACGACTTACACGTTTGATCCCAAATACTTCCATCACATCGGCAATGTCTCCATATTCTTGCAAAATAGCTGATACTTTTGTGTCTTTGGTAATTTCCATTATTTGTATGCTCCAACATCATTTTTGGTGCAGATTATTCTACATACTTAATAGGATAGCAGAAAGCGATATGGTATTATACGACTTTTATCGGGAATGATTATATTTGGGGTATGGCAAAGAAAAATTGGGTGTGGAAATGGAAATCGGGTTGGGTGGATTGGGAACGGCTGATATCAATCCAGCTAAATATATTCTACAAAAAGTTGATTATCTGCCTCCTTGTAAAAGAAAGCTAAATCAATACCAGTCATTGAACGCTTCATTTCTGACATTAACATCTCGTTCCATGCTTCGCTTTGTATCCAAGTCGTTTAAGAGCATATTTGCCCCAGCTTCAAAGAAGCTGCTTAACTTTTCCATTACATCTGACAAATTACGAATGTTGATATATGGTAAATCTGAAGGAATTGATTTTTCACCTTACCTGTTTGGAAAAGATGCTCTCCTACTTCTGGCCAAGGAAATTCTTTAAGGGAATGGTTGCTAGTATCGTTAGACATTTGTTGGTTAAACGATATTTAATGGGATACTGATTGCCGGCGACCCAACGGCCGTTTCTTCCAAACCACCATCAACCTCACCCGACATACTCCACGGCCCTGTGTGGGTGATCTTTACCTGCACGAGCTCGCCTTTTAAGTCACGTGGATCGTCGAAGAAAACCAATTTGCCTTGTGGGCTGCGGCCGCGCCAGCGTCCTTTGCGTTTTTCTTCAACCAGTACTTCCAGCGTTTGCCCCATAAATTGATTCATTTTCTCTTGTGAGACTTCTTTTTGTAAATCCTCGATGAGGTGGAAACGGCGTCGTTTTTCCGCATCGGGCACATCATCTTCCATGCGGCGTGCGCTGACTGTGCCGGGGCGTGGGCTGTAGCGTGCCAGATGTACTTTGTCGAGGCGCAATTCGGCCAGAATGTCGTAGGTTTGTTGGAACTGAGCCTCAGTTTCACCTGGGAAGCCGACGATGATGTCACAATGAACGGCCGCTTCCGGCACAATCTGGCGTACCCGCTGGATCAAGGCGCGATATTCTTCACGCGTATAACCGCGTTTCATATTTTTGAGGACTTCGTTATCACCCGCTTGAATCGGGATTTCGATTTGCGGCATCACTTTGGGCAAATCGGCCACGGCGTGCAAAATGCGGTCGGTCATGTAGTTGGGATGACTGGTGAGGAAACGAATGCGTTCCAGCCCGTTGATATCGTTGATCACGCGCAGTAAATCGGCCAGATCGGGGCCATCGGGGATGTCTTTGCCGTAACGATCGACGATTTGACCGAGTAAGACGACTTCTTTGACGCCTTGTGCCACCAATGAACGCACCTCGGCGGCAATTTCGCCGACGGGTCGTGTGCGTTCGATACCGCGCTGCTGCGGAATGATGCAGAAGCTGCACGCATGGGAACAGCCATAGACGATGGCGACAGGCGCTGAGACGAGGTTGTTGCGTTGGTCGAGCGGCAAAATGACTTCCCCATCTTGTAGGGCGTGACGTTGTACGGCCGTTTCGCGTTCCAACAAATAATCTTCATCTTGTGTCAGATGGGAAACCAACGGCAGGCCATCAGTAGCTGGCTCCATAAACACATCTACAAATGGAAAGCGTTTTTCCAACAGTTCATTACCACGTACACCCACCACACAACCCATCACAGCAACAGTCAAGTCGGGGTTCTTCTTCTTTAACGGCCCCAGGTTTTGTAGTTTGCCGTAGGCTTTGTCCTCAGATTGTTGGCGCACGGTGCAGGTTTCCAGCACGATCACATCCGCATCTTCAGCGCGTGGTGTGGCGCTGTAGCCTAAATTCTCTAGTTTTGTCGCCACCCGCCGTGCATCGGCGTAATTCATCTGGCAGCCTGTAATCCAAAAGTGGTATTTTTTATCCATAATTATAAGTCTCTGTGGTTTTTGCCACGGATGCGCACGGATTTACACGGATAAAAAAATTGGGAAATCCATGTAAATCTGCGTTCACTATCTTTGTAGTTTTATCTTCATGCTATGATTTAACGCGGACTTACATAGATAAGGTCTTAAATCCGTCTTAATCTGTGGCTGAAATTTTTCCGATTAGGATCGCCTCGATGAGACGAAATGAAATTCTAGCCCCCGTGAGTTGTGGTGTCAAGAAGTCGGCGGCTTTCTCAGGTGCTTGCAGCAGCATCGCGCGTAAGCGGATTGTATTAGCGGGCGAAACCTGCATACGGCTTGTCCAGGCATCGAAATCAAGCCACTTATGCATGATTTCTTGTGTTTGCAGCGTGAATCCGGCGTTTTGGTAAACGGCCGTCCATGCATCCAGGCTCAAACATTGATGATGGCTGGGGTCGCGCAATGCTTCAAAAGCGTTGTAATAGGCGCCAGCTTCATTTTGCAAACGTGCTTTTTTGCCGCGCAAACGACTGCCGGGCGCGATATTGTCAACGATGGCTAGGATACCACCAGGTCGTAAAACACGCGCTGCTTCGGCCATGAAATGATTGATATGGGGGAAGTGATGGGCTGCGATACGACAAGTAACGAGGTCAAATTTATCATTGGAGAAAGGCAGGTTTTCAGCATCGGCCGTTTCAAAGCTGATATTGTCGATACCACGTTCGGCGGCTTGTTGGGCAGCGACGGGCAACATCGCAGGTGTGATGTCGCTGGCGATGACATGCGCGACATGGGGTGCAAAGGCGAATGCGGTATGACCAGCGGCCGTTGCCACATCTAAAACTTGCCAATCAGATTGTGGCTCGACGAGTTCGACCAGACGCCCCAAGCTGGCTCCTTTGGCATGGACTTTGCTGGTCGCATATTTGGCAGCATTGGCACCGAATTGTTCTTGGACAAGATTTTTGTGCATGGATGTTTTCTTTTTTGCCATGAATTCCCACAGATTAAATCCGTGGCCATCCGCATTAATCAGTGGCTGAAGAATTAGTTCACCCAGGCAGGTGAATGGCAGCTGCCAAAATCGACCTGGATCAGTTTTAAATAGTTATGATCTGGTGCATACAGCCCAACCAGGTCTGTGCCTAACATTAAAGAGACCCATTCGCCATCAGCGGACCAATCAAAACTTAGATTGGGTGGAAAAGATGTGACGATTGTGGGGAATGGCAGGGAACTGCCTTTGTCCAGATCGTAAAATTGTAATGTACTCGCATTGCCAGTCAAGTTTAAGGTGTTCTCGATGTCGCGTCCGGATAGAATGAGGAAACGGCCGTTGGGTGCAATACCCAATTCATGATTTTCTGATCCTGCTTGCAACAACCATGAAAGTGCTTTACTTTCACGGTCAAATAAGAAGAGATGGGATTCTTGATTTGACTGGTTGATGGCGACGATGAAAAGCTGTTGTGGATTGGTGGGGTTTGCACGTGCGTATTGCATGGAAAGCGCATTTGTATCAACATCTGCAGGCAATGCTGCCAACAAATCGGCTGATGTGACTAAGGACTGTAAGTTATCTTCGCCAGCTGACCCCCACATTAGAACAGTTTCTTGCTTAGAGCCATCTTGCATGAGGCCAATTGTCTCTTCATCTATCCAGAATGGTGCAT
The DNA here is from genome assembly GCA_964350725.1 of uncultured Ardenticatenaceae bacterium. GTDB lineage: Bacteria > Chloroflexota > Anaerolineae > Promineifilales > Promineifilaceae > JAACFF01. The sequence goes on from CAYGMR010000311.1 coordinate 5,406, forward strand.
AACCAGAACCTGTCGGTAATAAATCTTTAACCTCTACAACTGGTTCTTGTTGGAAAAGCGCTTCTTTTTCACTGAAAAACAAATCGATGCCAGTTTCAAGATAAGGTGGGTCAAATAAAATTGTGCGCTCATTTAGTTGTAAAATATTGATTTGACTGTTGGGATCTCCGCTAAATAATGATTGTTCACCCGATGGCGACCAGATGGGAATGCTGGGTAGCAGTTGTGTGGTACACCCATTTTCGTCACAGTCGTCCAAATCATACACATAAATTCCAGCTGATTCGTCTTCAGACCCAAAGATGAAGGCGGTTAGTAAATTTCCACCTGGGTTAAATTGACCAAATGAAACTGATAAATTATCTAGCTCTGCTAATAACGGTTTTTCTAGTTCATTTTGCCAAAGTAAAGTTCTTAGCATGCCGTTTTGATTGCCAAATTCTTGAATGATCACACCCTCGTCATTGGGAAGTGGATTGAGCAGAAGTGTATTGTTGCTGCTAAAGTTGGTTTGCCAGCTTTCTTGATCGAGATCATAACGATAAAGTGTGTAGTCAACCCCAGTTTGATCGTTTGTCGCGCGTGAACACACTAAGTGCAAATCTTGGTTTGGGTAGGCGATAGGCGGTGTGGAATCTATCAGCACCTTGTTTTGATACGCATAAATCCATAGTTGGCGATTTAAATCGTTGACAAGCGTTCTGGCACTGCCAGGGGCACCGCCAGGGTTGTTGATGTTATCGATATAAAGGGTGCCTAACCAGCGGAAGGGGTCGCTAGAATTTTCTAAAGATCGCAGCATGTCGAGCGCAGTTACTTCGGGATAGGTTGCTAGTAAATAATCGACGATGACATAGGCGGTCCATGCCTCATCCCAAGTGGCTGCCCAATTCTGATTGCGCCAAAGCGGGATGATGCTGTCGAAGCGGATTTGCTCATCGAGCAGACGATCATAGGTGTCTGCGGTGACCGGCCACGGTTTGAGCGCTAATTGATCGAGCTGGTAATCGAGGATGGCGCGGTAGATCGGGGCGTGGGCACGGTCAAAATTGAGTAAATGGGCATAAACGGCCGTAACCAACTGTGTCCCATACCCTCTGAATAATGCATCATAACTCGCATCATCAAGCGGTATACCCACCAATGATGGCGTAGGCAATGTTATTGACAATTCGTTTTCAGATTGTGTCACAATGGGCAGTTCGTTTGCGGCCGCTAAAGTAGCTGGATCCGTGGAAAAGGTAAGTGCGACAGTGGTTTCATTTGGACAGGTGTCACTGCCCAGTGCCTGACATGCGCTTTGTAATTTGCGCTCTAGATCGTTGTGTAACTGTTCTACAATTTCGATATCGCGGGTGGGAGAAGTAAGCGAAAGAATTGTGCCGATCCGGGTTTCGTCTTCACCCCAAAATTCGCTATCTGGCGGCGAATATAGCCAGCGTTCGCGTCCCATACGAAAAACAC
>CAYGMR010000311.1:6879-7214 GCA_964350725.1 uncultured Ardenticatenaceae bacterium
CAATGCTTAACTCTTTTGCGCCAATAGCATACAAGTTAAAGGGAGTGCGATCTACCAATAAACCAGCGCCAAATAAGTCATTTTGAGCATTGGTCCAATCGCTGTCACGACCCGAAAGCAAGGAAATGAATAGTTCGCTGTCTTGTTCTGCTGCCGCAAAATGCAGTAGGTTGTAGCTGGAGATGATATCGGCACGAATGGCATTTGTATTGTCATCTATGCGTTGCGTAACTTGTTGCCATGCCAGGTAACCCAATCCGGACAAAAGTGCCATAACCAATAAAAAATAAGGCCAACGACGGCGTTTGGGTGGCGTTGTTTCTTGATGGGTGTTG
>CAYGMR010000312.1:0-7127 GCA_964350725.1 uncultured Ardenticatenaceae bacterium
ATGGTCTTGCCTTCCAAGTTATCTAAATCGAGGTCACCGAGAACATTGGTGAGAACACGTTTGTTGATTTCAGATCCCGCCTTCCCGTATTCGGTCTGCTCCTTGAAATCGCCAAATGTAATGAAACCAACCGCGTCGCGCACTGAGGTTTCATCACTGGGGATGCGGGTGCCGATATAGAGCTGCGCTTTAATGGGGCCATCATAGCCCTCAATTTCTACTTCGGCCGTCCCGAGGCTGGTTTCGTTATTAACGCTCACGATCTTGCCCGTGCCTTTCACCATATAGACATGGGCCTCACCATCGGTAATCAAGCCATATTTTTCAGCAATTGCAACCAACTCGTCCTTGGCTGCTGCACCGGTGGCATCCGGCTCCATTTCAGACAAAATATTGGAAATTTCAACGGCTCCCTCATCGAAAGTCGGCAGCACCTGTGATTCCCATATCCCATCCACATAAGCAACGGGATCGAAGGCTTCGCTTTGAACTGTTTTTTCGGCCTCTTCGATAGTGACTACTGTAAAACCATAACGTACCGCCAAAATTAGTAATAGAAGTAATACCACACCAATAATGATTGAGGATGCTTTTGGTTTCATGGATTTATCCTTTTGGGGGTTGATATAAAACCTGCTGCACGGCTGCCTGCCAGCCTAGGTAATATTGACTAACTAATTTGTGATCCATTTGCGGATCGAAATCAACGGATTCCATTGGAATTTGCCTTAAAGCTGCTATGGATTTAACTGCTCCCATTCCTAGCATCCCAGAGAAAACGGCTCCTAAAGCGGATAGTTCTGGTAGGCTAGAGGCACGAACGGTAATCCCCAGCATATCGGCTACATATTGCATCAGGAAAATGTTAGCTACTGCGCCCCCATCAGCATGGATATAGCGCATCTCCACTCCGGCATCTTGTGCCATCAGTGAGAGTACATCGCGTATACGATAAGCAATTGACTCTAGTGCGGCCCTAACAATATGTGCTTTTTTACTATGTGGGGTCAGGCCAAGAATTGCAGCTTTGGCATTTGGTTCCCAATAAGGTGCGCTGAGACCCACGAAGGCGGGAACCAAATAAACGCCCCCATTATCTTCGACAGACCGGGCAAGATTTTCTGTTTCGGCTGCGTTAGCAATGATCTCCATTTGATTTTGCAGCCAGGCAATTGTTGCACCAGTAAAATTCGTAATCCCTTCAAATGCGTAGGTGGGTTCGCCAGCGTACACCCAGGCGATAGTTGTCACGATACCGCTATCGGAATAAAGTATCTCGTTACCTATGTTGAGCAATACAGATGAACCTGTGCCAAAAGTTACTTTGGCAGCTCCAACATCATAACAACGTTGTGCAAACAAAGCGGCTTGAGAATCGCCCATCACACCGCAGATCTTTATGGGTGTTGTAAGCGTTTTTTCGATATCGGTCATGCCAAAATGAGCACTGCTTTCTCTTACTTCTGGAAGGGCTTGAATGGGGACGTTAAAGATGTTGCAAAGTTCTTCATCCCAGCAGAGATTTTTGATATCGTAAAGCAATGTGCGACAAGCATTGGTTTGATCGCTGGCAAAGGTTGCTCCTTTTGTCAGGCGATAAACCAGGTAGGTTTCTATGGTGCCAATTAAGGCATTCCCTTCGCTTAGTTTTTTCTGGATTTCTGGATGATTTTCAACCAACCATTTGAGCTTCGAGGCTGAAAAGTAAGTGTCAATTGGTAAGCCGGTCTTTTGTTGTACGATCTCATTCTTACAAGCCTCTACCAGTGTGGCGCAGATCTCACTACCACGACGACATTGCCAGACAATCGCGTTGTGGAGTGGTTTACCAGTGTGACGGTCAAAGATGACGATTGTTTCTCTTTGATTCGTGATGCTCAAACAAAGCAGTTCATTCTCTGTGCCTATATTTTGCTGAAGTAATGTTTTCACTGCTTGTATAGTGTTCTGATAGATTTCTTCAGCATCATGTTCAACCCAGCCAGGACGGGGGTAGATCTGCTCGTGAGCCACGGCCGTTTTCTCAAGCAATTCGCCCGTTTCCGTAAATAATAGAGCCTTTGTTGCCGACGTGCTTTGGTCGATGGCCAGGATCGTTCTCACAAGACATTCTCTCCCACGGCTAACAATTCATGCGCTGTCTCTGCCAGCCCCTCTGGCGTTATGCCGTAGTGGGCCAATATCTCTTCCTGGCTGCCAGTGACGGTGTATTCGTCAGGAATGCCAATGATCTTGAATGGGCGGTAGACACCGTTTTGCATCAAAATTGAGGCACAGGTACTGCCCAGGCCGCCAAAGACACTATGTTCTTCCACTGTGATCAGGGCGCGCGTTTGGCGGGCAGCTTTGAGGAGTGCTTGTGTGTCAAACGGCCGTAGAGAATGCATACTAATTACACAACAAGAAATTCCCTCTTGTTCTAATTGCTGACTTGCCAGCAATGCACGCGAAACCGTTTCCCCGGTAGCCACAATGGTTATATCTGTCCCATAGGTCAAAACAATCGCCTTGCCAATCTCAAATCTAGTATCTTCTGTATGTAAGTCAACCATCGGTTTTTTGCCAAAACGCAGGTAGATCGGTCTAGGATGGTGAACGGCCGCTTTAATTGCCTCACGTGTCTCAAAATTGTCGGCTGGGGCTACAATGTCAATATTGTTAATTGCTTGCAGCACAGCAAAATCATGTAGGGAATGATGGGTAGAGCCTAACGCGCCATAACTAACACCAGCGCTAATGCCGATCAGCTTGACAGAATTGTCAGAATAAGCCACATCATTCTTGACTTGCTCCAGGCCACGTGCAGTTAAAAAACAAGCGGGGGATACACCAAAGACCCTTTTCCCGGTCGAGGCTAATCCAGCAGAAACGCCTACCAGATTCTGTTCCGCAATGCCGATTTCCACAATTTGTTTCGGCAGCTCTTCACCAAACGGAACCAACTTACCCGATCCGCGCGAATCACTGGTAACAACCAACAATTGTTTATCTTGCCGACCTAGAGCCAACAAGGTTTCCCCAAATACTTCTAAATTAGGTTTGCCGATGTCCATTTTTATTTTCCCACTCCTGAATGGCGGATTCCAATTCTGTCATCGCCAGGGCAAATTGAGCATCATTCGGCACTTTATGATGCCAAACAAGCTCATCTTCCATATAGCTAATGCCTTTGCCCTTAATGGTGTGGGCAATTACCATGTTCGGTTTACCGGATTCAAAAGGTAGTTGATCAAACAACGCCGCTAATGCTTCAATATCATTGCCATCTACCTCGCGAACAGCATAACCAAAAGACCTGAATTTATCTGCAAGCGGCTCTAATCCATTCACTTCTTCAGTACGCCCTGTAATTTGCAAGGTATTGCGATCAATGATGGCGGTTAAGTTGTCTAGCTTATAATGAGAGGCAGTCATTGAAGCTTCCCAGTTAGACCCTTCTGTCAATTCGCCATCGCCAAGCAAGGTGAACACACGATAGGAACGGCCGTCCATTTTTCCAGCCAGGGCCATTCCTACAGCGAGCGACAAGCCATGACCCAGCGCACCTGTATTTTGTTCGATACCATCTACTTTTCGTGTTGGATGACCAATGAAATGGGATTGATACTGGTTAAGCGTCTGTAACGCCTCTTGAGGAAAAAAGCCAACATCAGACAATACTGTATAAAGAACTTCTACTGAATGTCCTTTACTCTGAATATATCTATCTCGATTGGGATCATGAATGTTAGCTGGAGAAACGTTCAGCACACGGTTGTAAAGAACATTGAGTATATCCACACACGATAAACTCCCACCCGTATGACCAGCCTTTCCATGTTTGATAATCGTGAGCAATGTTCGGCGATATTCAATGGATTTTCGTTCTAATTCTTTGTAAGTTAACATCTGTTTATTTACTCCCAAAAAGAACTTGAATAATTATTCTAGCTGTAAATATATTTCACTGTATAGAGAATAGCCTAATTCTACCGTATTGTCAAGCATTTTTGAATATTTATTCTTGCATTGAAAAATATTCAAACTAGTGTATAGTTAAAGTTTGTGATAAAAACAGGAGAATAAAATGGCACAAATTGATGAACTCCGGTTAATGACAAAAGTAGCTCGCATGTATTATGAACAAGAGATGCGACAATCAGAAATTGCCAAACAGCTAGATTTGTCGCAAGCGACAATTTCTCGCCTTTTCAAGCGTGCTAGAAAAGAAGGGATTGTGCGCATTACTGTCAACATCCCCCAAGGCGTATATACAGAGTTAGAAGAAGCACTCACTGAAAAGTTCAATCTTAAAGACGCTATCGTTGTTGATACACCACGGGAAGATGATGAAGAGGTTGTTATGCGCGATCTCGGAGCGGCGGCAGCTTTTTATGTGGAATCGATTATCAAAAAAGATGAGATTATTGGTATCTCTTCCTGGAGTTCTTCATTGCTGAAGATGGTTGATGCCATGCAGCAACTGCCACGTAAATCTAACATCAAAGTCGTGCAAATTCTTGGTGGTATTGGTAATCCCGATGCAGAAAAACATGCTTATCGTTTAACCGATCGCTTTGCCAGGCTGGTCAACGGCACGGCCATTTTTCTACCTGTTCCAAGCATTTTAGGTTCTGAAGCTTCCTTGCAAGTGTTATTAGATGATCCCTATGTGCGAGAAGCTGTTGATACATTTAATGATGTTACGATGGCTCTGGTTGGTATTGGTGCAGTTGAACCATCAAATCTTTTAGCTGAAAGCGGTAATATCTATTCCGAAGAAGAGAAAGCCATTTTACGCGCCAATGGGGCAGTTGGTGATATCTTGCTTCACTTTTATGATGCAAACGGGGTTCGCGTACAAACATTTTTAGATGATCGCGTCGCTTCTATGAAACTGGAACAAATTCACCAGGTTGAACATGCCATCGGTGTAGCCGGTGGCTTACGAAAGCATGATGCCATTTTAGGCGCCCTAAGAGGGCAATGGTTAAATGTCCTGATAACCGATCGATTCACAGCAGAAAAACTGGTCCAATTTAGCGAAAGCACTCAAGATCCCCAATCAATTGAAAGCACAGCAAAAGCCTAAGTGAAGCCAGTTCCTCTTGCTGTTTGCCCCTGTTTTCCAACAATTCTTCCTAGTAGTTCGTCAATATTCTTTTGTCGGGTTGCAGATAGCGCGATTTGGTAAATCGCAGCGGAACAATTTGGCAAATCGATTTACAATCATCCGTCAAACTTTGTTTGATGGACTACTAAGTACAGACAAACATGCAATGATGGATCGCTCGCGGTCGTGTCTCCTGACTGTGCCGCAATTTCATCCCACAGAACATTATTGAATGTACTTAGATTTCTCTTCGGTTTGATCAGCAGTTGGAATTCGTTTGACCATTGGTTATTGGGCAAAATCCTGAATCGTTAACTGTTCTTATACATACTGGCTCGTGATCGACTGCTTGGCCTGCTTCAACTCAGCGGGCGTACCTGCAAACATTACCTGCCCGCCCTTACTGCCCCCTTCCGGCCCCAAATCAATCACCCAATCCGCGTTGCGCACCACATCCATGTTGTGCTCGATCACGATCACCGTGTTGCCGCCGTCCACCAATTTGTCGATAACTTCCAGCAAGTGAACCGTATCCGATTTGTGTAAACCAGTCGTCGGCTCGTCCATCACATAGATGCTGCCATCCTTGTGCAGCTCGCTGGCCAGTTTAATGCGCTGGCATTCACCACCCGAGAGCGTATTGAGCGGCTGGCCAAGCGTCAGATAATCCAGCCCGACGTCACTCATCGTTTGCAGCGTGCGTGTAATTGCCGCAATGCTGAAAAATTCCTGTGCCTGTCTGACGGTCATCTCCAACACATCGACAATCGTTTTGCCATCCAACTTGTATTCCACCACTTCATCCCTAAAGCGTTTGCCGCCGCAGGTTTCGCAGGGCGATTTGACACTTTCAAAGAAAGAGAGGTCAGTGTACACCACACCTAAGCCATTGCAGTTGTCACAAGCGCCTTTGGAGTTGAAGCTAAACAAACCAGCGTTGACCTTATTGGCCTTGGCAAACGCTTTGCGCACATTGTCCATAATGCCCGTGTACGTGGCCGGATTGGAACGCGGGTTTGTGCCAACGGCCGTTTGGTCAACCACAATCGCGTCGGGGAATTGCGAAACGAACGCCTCACCAATCAGCGAACTCTTGCCGGAGCCTGCCACACCCGTCACCAACGTCAGCACCCCCACCGGGATATCCACGCTCACATTCTTCAGGTTGTTGAGATTCACCTTGCTCAATTGCAACTGCCCTTTGGCCTGACGGAACGATTTCTTGATGGGCATGTCTTCTTTCATGAACTTGCCGGTCAGCGTATCTGCCTTGAGCAGATCTGCATAGCTGCCTTCGTAAACAATCTCGCCGCCCTGCGTGCCAGCGTGCGGGCCGAGGTCTACAATATGATCGGCCACCATGATCACGTCGGGGTCATGTTCCACAACCAATACCGTATTGCCCAGGTCGCGCAGTTTTTGCAGCAGTTCATTGAGCCGGTGCAAGTCGCGCGGGTGCAAGCCTACGCTCGGTTCGTCGAAGATATACATCACATCGATCAGGCTGCTGCCCAGATGCTTCACCAGCTTGACACGCTGCCCTTCACCACCAGAGAGCGTATCGGTCTCGCGGTTGAGCGTTAAATAGTCCAGGCCAATGTCAACCAGGTTTTGCAGACGGCGCAGCAGATCGTCCACAATCTCTTGGGCGGTTGGCTCTTTGATTTCCTTGATCACACCAAGTAGTTCCCCCACCTCCATCGAGGAAAGTTCAGCGATGTTACGGCCGTTCACCTTACAGCTCAGCACAGATCTATTGAGACGCGCCCCTTTGCAGGCCGGACAAGGCCCTTCGGTGAGATATTGCATGATCTTCTCTTGCGTTTTTTTAGAGCGTGTTTTCAGGTCACGCTCGATGTAAGCACGCACGAAATTGGTGATCACACCACGATAGGTGCGCTTCATGCCGTCATACTCAAATTTTTGCTCTGCGCCATTGAGCAGCAAATCCATCTCTTGCTCGGTGATCTCGGCCAGCTTCTTGTCGTTGTCAAAGAAGCCGCTGGTTGGGTAGATGCTCTCATCAAAGATCGGC
>CAYGMR010000313.1:0-7121 GCA_964350725.1 uncultured Ardenticatenaceae bacterium
ATGTGTTGGTTGATGCTGCTGATGGCGAATTGACCTTTGAAACCCGCAAAAGATAAAGATTTTTGTTTTGAAAAATGGCTCTTCAGGGTTCCATAGGGTAAACACCATATGTAGGGAAATGGCGCGCCATTTCCCTACCGTAATTTCCATTGACCCCGCGAGATACCAAAGATCCTGAAAAATTTAAGGTAAGAATTTTACTATCAGTTCCGTCTATAAGATAGAACAGCAACCAAATAGTTTTTTTCTCTTTTTTCCTCCTTACAACGCCGCGCTCAAATGAGCGCGGCGTTTCGTTTTTCAAGAGGTGGCTGTTGGTTTGTAAGCGACCAGTTGAGCAGCACATTTTTGATGACGATCCCGCCGTGAACGGCCGTTTACCTCCGCATAATGGACAATATCCCAATCAGCAAAAGCGGCACGCAGTTCGTTTGGTTCTAAATAGTAAGCAACATCATTTGGGGTAAATTCTGTGCGCACAAAGGTTTCAAAAATCAATAACCCACCTGGTTTGAGGGCATTTCGATAAACCGAGAAAGTCTCACGCTGCAAAAAGCGAAAGTTGACGATGACATCAAACGTGTTAGCTGGCAGCCATGGGTGCGAGAGATCGATAACGGCCGTTTCCAACCACGCGCCCTCCGCATCAGCCCGATTCTTGGCTAAACGCAGACCTACCTCAGAAATATCAAGCGCGATCACATGCAGACCACGGCGTGCCAAAAACAACCCATGCGTCGCCACACCAGCCGCAGCGTCCAATGCTAAACCGGTTGACGGCAAAAGATGGGCATAATCGATTAACAAAGAGCGCGGCTGTGCCCGTAACCAAGATTGGCGGCTCTCTGTAAAGCGTTTATTCCATTTTTGGGCATCGGGATGTGTTGTTTCCATATTTTTCACTGTGGTTATAATAGACCTTGATGAATCAAAAGCAAATCAAAACGGCCGTTTTCCTGGCCGCTCTTTTCCTTTTCTTTTTACTGCTTGGTGCATGGCTGCTGCCGCATGTTGTGGCCGCCTTGCCAACAGACATTCGCGGCCGCCTGCCGGAGAATGTGATGCGTTTGGCGATCACACCGCTGCCCACAGCCTTGCCACTGCCTGAAAATCCAGTGGCGTTTGCCTCCGCTTTACCAACTATCCCAGCCTCGCCCACCCACACACAAACGCCCTTGCCAGCAACGGCCGTTTCGACACCCCAGTCAAACGGGATATCAGAAAATATTGCACCAACCAACACGCCGCAGCCAACACCCACTTTAACCCCCTCAGCCACACCATTGCCACAACAGTCAGTTCTTACCGGTTTAATCAACGAACCACAAAAATACAACAACTGTGGCCCGGCCAATCTCACCATTCTGTTTAACTATTATAACCAGGATTTTGACCAGTTAGAGATCGCCAAAGTCGTGAAGCCACATTATGAAGACCGTAATGTATCGCCATATGAACTTGTTGATTTTGTCAACGAAAACAGTGGCCTAAAAGCGGCCGTTTATCGGGGTGGCGATCTCGATTTGCTCAAACGTTTGCTCATCGCTGGCTTTCCCATCATTATTGAAAAAGGGTATGAACCCAGCGAATGGCAAGGATGGATGGGACATTATTTGACGATCTACGGTTATGATGATGCTGAACAGCTTTTTTGGAGCATGGACAGTTTTCTTGGCCCCTGGGAAGATGAGGGACGGCCGTACAGCTACAGCATCATCGAAAAATATTGGAGCCAATTTAACCACACATTTATTTTACTGTATGCACCTGAAGACGAAACGGCCGTGACGGCCGTTCTTGGCCCCACCTACACAGACCCAGAAACAATGTGGCAAAACGCATCCACCCAAATGCAAGACCAACTGGCGGCGGATCCCAACAATGCATTTGCCTGGGCCAATCTCAGCTTAAATCTGTTAGAACTAGCTGACCGCAACGCAGACGCAGCGTTAAAAGCCCAAGCCGCCGCCGCGCTCGATCAAGCCCGTTTGGCGGGTCTGCCACCACGCATGTTGTGGTATCAGCCAGAATTGTATGCGGTTTATTTGAGCAACGGCCGTTATGATGATGTACTTACCCTCACAGACAGTATCCTCGATAATCCCAGTGGCCAGCATGTCGAAGAAACCTTTTTCTATCGCGGCGAAGCCTTACGTGCCCTCGGCGACCTCGACCAGGCAGCCTATGCTTACCAACGGGCCCTTGAACTCAAACCAAATTATCAGGCAGCCCAGACTGCACAAGCCAATTTGCGTTGAAAAACGTCTACAGTCTGCAGATTTCGCAGCGGACTGAAATCCGCAGCTAACAAAAGGAAGTGCGTTGATGAACTTTCAGAAGATAAATCGGTAAGGCGCTCTGGCCGGTCTCCTGACCGCGCCAGTCAAGCGACACAGTCAGGAGACCGGCCGCAGCTATTACCGAAATAAATATTTAACGTCCATAAACGCACTAAACGCCTAGTAGTCCATCAAACAAAGTTTGACGGATGGTTGTAAAACGATTTGGCAAATCGTTCCGCTGCGATTTACCAAATCGCGCTACCTGCAACCCGGCAAAAGAACATTGACGAACTACTAGTTGGCCTCGAAAAAGTTTACATAACGACGAATAAACAGGTCGTCCCAGGGCGGAATGAATGTGTGCGGGGCATCATTATAGAAAAAACATTCTACCGGATGTTGGCGTGCCTCTAAACGCGCACATAAATCTTCCGACCATTCAACTGGCACACGGTCATCGGCATAACTATGATGGATGCTGATAGCCGCATTGATGCGATCGAGATGCTCGATGGGTGAAACTGCAGCCAATGTCTCTGCCGAGGCATCCAATTCAAAGCTGCCACGTGTGTTGTTACTCCATTCTTGGATACGGCCGTAATTCAAGCGTTCATCGCCACTCATCGACCCATACAACACAGCCGCCTTGATATAGGGTGCATTATTCACAGTAATCACACGTAAAGCAACACCACCGCCCATACTGTGTCCCCATAAATGAATGTTGTCAGCATCAGCACGGCGTAGGGGACCTAATGGATCCTGGCTTTGTTCGCGGATGATCGCAATCAGATTCAATATATCCTGTGCAAAGCCCACCCGAAAAACATCGGGGCCACTGTCCGAAGGCGGATAATTGCGGAAGTTGGGATGAATAACAAGATAGCCCGCCTCCGCCAGCGCATCCGCATAACGGCGTGTGTAGGCAATGGTTTCATATTCTTCAGGCGGAATATATCCATGCAAAACAAGCGCCACAGGAAAATCGGTGCCGTCATTGGGGACATTCATAAACCCATAAATCGTCAACCCGTCACTGGGATAGGTGATTAGATAACGTGCAAATTTGTCGTTGTTTTCGAGCGTATCAACAATTTCTAATTCACCACCTCCATAGGCACGGGCGGCCAACGCTTCAATAGAATATTGTGCATAGGTATCCGGCGTTGCGGAGGGGGACAAGGTTGCTGTAGGCGATGGTTGAATAGTTGCAGGTCTTGTAGGAGAAGATACTGGGGTTGCTGTCGGCAAAGATGTGGGGGTGATGGTGGGCAATGAGGTTGCGGTTGAAACGGCCGTTGCCTGTACAATCTGAGTGGGTGTCGCAGTTTGCAGCTCAGCCGGCACATCACACCCAACAAGCGCTACGCAACAAAGCAACATATAACTGAACATCAACCGAAAAGAGACGGCCGTTTTGTATATCTTTACCATATTCACAAAGCCATTTTCGCACACCAATTCAAAACAGCCAAAATTCTAAATCGTAACCAGAATGAGATGCAAAAAAAGACCGGCTTGCACCGGTCTTGATGTTTATGGGGCTGTTTTGGTGTTAACAAAGGTTTGGGAGGGGATGACGTCTAACTCAATATTAAGGGGGCGACCAACTGAAGCCTCAACGGCCGTAACCAAATCATCAAATGGTGGAATATCTCCATGCCCGGCTACGACAATATAAACCGAGTCGTCGGTCGAACGAACTCTCGCCACCTCAAAGTCACTGCCGACTAACCAGGTAGCAGCTGCTTGCTGGCTTTGAATTTCCGTGCGGGCGTTTTGCGACACCTTTTGCCCGGTTAACAACAGCGGAATGGCTACCAGCAACACAGCCACAATCACTAATGCAAATGCATTGCGGCGTGCTTTGCCTTTCACCTCGTTCAGGGCGGCGCTGTTCAAGCCTAAGATCGCCAAAACTGCACCACCCGCTAACAAAATCGCCAGAAAGTTGGTGACAAAGAGGAGCAATGCGCCCATCGCCGATTCCCACTCAGCAGCAGTGATTGAAAGCCCAACCACACACAAGGGTGGCACTAGAGAGATCGAGATGGCCACACCCGGCAGTGAATCAGCAATATCATCGCGGCTCAAACAAAAAGCGCCGGCGGCTCCCGAAGCTAATGCAGCCACAAGATCAAGCAGACGCGGCGAAACACGCGCTATAATTTGTGAATTCTCGCTAAAATTAATCACACCGGAATACAATTCACCTATCAACCAGGAAAGAAAAATGACGGACACGACTCCGGCTGTCACCAACAAAAGCCTTTGTATAGCGCGGGTCATATTGCCCATGATTAAAGCAGCAGCCGTTGCCATTATCGGCGTCATTAACGGAGCCACGATCATAGCACCGATAACGGTAGCCGTTGAATCACCAATCACACCAGACGTCGCGATGATTGTGGCTAACAGTAGCAGCGCAAAAAAACGTTCGAGATACGGCCGTTGTCTAGTTCCTTCATAAAAAAGTTTAGCTTCAAATTTAGGCACATCTTCTGGTAGAAACCGGTTGTCACGCAGGATTTTAGAGAATATATTGTTGTTCATTTGCCTCCATTTTGGTATATACTACTTTGCTAATATCTTATAATCAGGGGTAAAAACAGGACAAATTTCCTGATACTATCCCGATTATAATTCCGAAATTTTGGCAATGCGAAAAAAATGTGCAGGATTTTGTTAGATTGAGAACTGCCGTTTTGTGATAAAAAAATTTGTCCTACTAATAAAAGCATGTTAACATTGCCACTAGTCAGAAACTGGTATAATACAATAAAAACGCTCAGGCGGTCTTACTCGTTTGGGGTAGCCGCGAAATGAATATCAAATCACCAGATACTGATAAGTAGTCGTCCATCATATTATTGTTCGCATATCAAGGAGAAGAATAAGAATGAATAAAAAATTGTCCGTAGTCCTTTTTGCCATGTTAGTCCTCGTACTCGCATTGGCAGCCTGTTCCCCCGAAGCAGCCGAACAACTGCAATCAACTGCCGAAGCAGTCGCACCCACAGTTCAAGCAGCTGCTGAAGAATTAGCACCTACCGTAGAAGCGGCCGTTGAAGAAGTTGCTCCGACGGTAGAAGCAGCAGCCGAAGAAGTTCAAGAAGCTGTTGAAGACGCCGTTGAAGACGCAGCAACAGAAGAACCAGCCATGGAAGAAGAAGCCATGGCCGATTTTGAACCGATGGTAGTCGCTGCTGAAAATTGCGATTATGGTGGCAAAATCAGCTCAATCGAAGCTACCGACGAATTTACAGTCGTCTTCAATATGTGTAAACCTGATCCAGCCTTCCCGGCCAAAGCAGCCTTTACACCTTTTGGTATCCAACCATCCGAACATATTGAAGCCACCGGTGGCGGCGAAGCACTTTTGCGCGACCCCATTGGCACAGGCCCCTTCATCTTTGAAGATTGGGTCGCTGGTGAAAGCGTCACATTTAGCGCTAACCCCGATTATTGGGGCGAGGCAGCACCCTACGACACCCTCGTTTTCCGCTGGAGTACAGAAGGCGCTGCGCGTTTGCTCGAACTTCAATCCGGCACTGTAGACCAAATCACAAACCTAAGCCCAGATGACTTCGAAGCCGTACAAAACGATCCGAACCTCACATTCTTGCCGGTTGCCAATCCCAACATCCTTTATTTGGCAATGACGAACACATTCGAGCCATTTAACGACGTTAACGTACGTCAAGCAATCGCCATGGGCATTGATCGCCAACGGATTGTTGACTTCTTCTACCCCGAAGGGTCAGAAGTTGCTTCTCATTTCACCCCCTGCTCCATTGACAATGGCTGTGCCGGTGAAGACTGGTACGAATTTGATCCTGAAGGCGCCAAAGCATTGTTAGCCGAAGCTGGCTATCCCGATGGCTTTGAAACCACCATCTATTACCGCGATGTCTTCCGTGGCTATCTGCCAGAACCCGGCAGTGTGGCCGTTGAATTCCAAACCCAATTGCGTGACAACCTCGGTATCGAAGCCGAAGTCGTGGTCATGGAATCTGGTGAGTTCATTGATGAATCATCTGCTGGTAATCTAGATGGCTTCTATCTGCTTGGTTGGGGTGCCGATTACCCGCATCCAACTAACTTCCTTGACTTCCATTTCAGTGCATCTAACCCGCAGTTTGGTGATCCGCATCCAGAAATCTACGAAGTCCTTGAACAAGCTTCACAAATTGGTGATCCTGCTGCAGCAACCGCGCTGTATGAACAAGCAAATAACGCCATTAAAGAACTCGTACCCATGGTACCGATCGCACATGGCGCTTCAGCCTCAGCCGCTCTAGCAACTGTCGAAAATGCACACTTCCGTCCCTTTGGCGCACCATTGTTCGCCCGCACAAACCCAGGCAAAGATACATTTGTCTTCATGCAAAACGCTGAACCGTTGAGCCTCTACTGTGCTGACGAAACTGATGGTGAAACATTGGCCGCTTGTCAACAAGTTGTTGAGCCACTGTTGGGCTATGCCATTGACTCTGGTGCAGTTGAACCGCGCGTTGCCACCGAATGTACTGCCAACGAAGATTCAACCGTCTGGACATGTTCCATTCGTGAAGGCGTTACCTTCCATGATGGCTCTAAATTGGACGCAAATGATGTCATCGCCTCTTGGGCTGCTGGCATTGATGCCGCCAATCCGAACCATGTCGGCCGTTCCGGTGCGTGGGAATACTATTCCTACTTGTGGGATGGTTTGATGAACGAAGCACCAGCAGAATAAGATTTCCTTAATAAGTAGGAAAGTAGGCAGTGTGCTTGCTTTTCTACTTCAATTCAAGTTGATATGGGTGCGTTTACAAATCGAAACTGATTGATAAACAC